>NZ_JAUBPW010000002.1:0-227087 GCF_036700965.1 Microcoleus sp. Pol8_D6
GGCGGCGGGTTACGTCTAGTTCGGCACTCATGCGAAGGTTTTCTACTTTTAGCCGATCGTTCAAAACCAATATTTCTGCATTAGCTTGGGCTAATTGGGCGGTTCTATCTTCTACTTTTTGCTCTAAAGTTCGGTTGTAATCTTCTAATTTTTCGTAGAGAGTTGCATTTTCAATCGAGATCGCGGCTTGAGCGGCAATGATTTTTAAAGTTTCCACTCTTTCCGAGGTAAATGCGCCGATCGCCAAATTATTTTCTAAGTATAAAATACCACCTAGTTTGCCTTGATTGAGTAGGGGGGTGCAGAGGATCGATTTGGGTTGAGTAGCGGTAATGTAAGAATCCCCAGTAAATAGTCCTTCATCGGTGGCGTTATTTAATACTACATTTTCGTGGCTGCGAGCGACGTAGTTAACTATGGCGGTTGATAGCAGGGGAATTCCAGTTGCAGGAGCTACAGAATCTACGGGAAGGGATTGCATAATGGTAATGCTCTCGCATTCTACTGCTGCTTCGGCTTCAATCGCCCAATTCCCGCCTTGATCCAGAATCAGAAAACCTTTTTGGGCGCCTGCGTTTTCAATTACAGTTTTCATCACCTGGTTTAACAATTGTTCGAGAACGATTTCACCGGAGATAGCTTGGGATGCTTTCATTACTGCGGCAAAATCTAGCGCTTCGCCGGAATTGCTACCAGTTGTGGTGATTGGATTGATGATATTATTTTCAGTATCTGTTCGGGTTGAACTAAGCGACTGAATGGCTAAAAATTGCGGGTATCGCGATTCCAAATCTTTGACTTTAGCTACAGCCCCCCAGCGCTGATAAGCATAGTGGGCATCTTGCAGGTAGTGACGGGCAACATGATTTTGATTTTTGGCTAAATAAAACCTGCCTGCTAGTTCGTAGGCGAGGGCTTCTTCGTTGAGATATTCGTTTTCGCGGGCTAAGATGATGGCTTTGTCGTAATATTCTCTGGCATCTTTATCGTTGCCTAATACGCGATCGCGTTCCGCTTCGACTAGATAGAATTTGTGCAGGTAATTCATGGGAGCCTGCTTTGCCCATGTTTCCATTTTTTCTTGTTTAGCAGCTACCTTTGCCAGGATTTCTTCTTTTTCCGTCTCTGAGGAATTAGGATATAGCGCCAGTCGGGCTAACATATCATACAAATAGGCGGTAGTGAGAATAAACGAAGAACCTGCATTAGCTGAGTATTCTTCAAAACGGTCTGCATTCTCCACAGCTTGCTGAAAATCCTCGAAAAGATAACACAGGGGAAGTTTATGGGAATAAGCGTGCATGAGCGCAGTTCGATCGCCACCTGCTTGATGAACTGGTATCATCTTTTGTTCGTCGTATACTTCACCAATCAAACAGCAGGGATTTTCTGCTTGTCCCATTAAGTTCAGGATCGCCTGCATATAGATTTCAGCCCAATGAATGTATGCTTTCTGCTGAGTTTGATAAGTAACTTTAAGGGCTTTCGCCATCTCTTTCTTGGCATCGCTCAGCTCCACACCGCTGAGGTACAAAGTGTAAGCATAGCTATGCCTAACACTAGCAGCACATTCAATATCTCCAGTTTCTATCCCATTTTGATAGGCTTCCATGCAAAAAGAAGATGTGTCTCTAAGAGGTTCATTCCAATGCTTGATAAATCCCTTATATATTGCATAAATTCTTGCTTTAAATGTTCTATCTTTGAATTGTTCTAGTAGCTTCAAAGCAAGTTGACCAAATTGATAGCCAGTGTCAAGCTCTCCTGATAAGCAGAGAATCAGTCCGTAACCTACATACGGAAAAGCCGAGTTAGCAGAATTACCATACTGAATCGATAAATTTACCTGTCGGCACCACATTAACAAGCTCAGTTGATTAAGTGCTATGAACGCAGGGCTCGACAAGTAGTTCATCACCCGCATAGCTGCTAGTTTATACGGATCGGTCATTGGCGGTAAGTGGATTAATTCCTGGGCTTGTCTGCCCGCTAAAGCAGATTTTATCTGCTCTATCTCTCGCATCAGATCGGATTGGTTCGGTCGTTGCGGTAATTCTACTCCAAGTAATTTCAGAACTTCGAGCCCAATGTCGATCGCCTCTAGGAATTTCATTTGGGCGCAATAAGCTTGTATTTTAATTTCATAGACTTTTACTTGGTCTAACAGCGTTTTTGCTTTTTGCAAAACTACCCCAGCTAAGCGCTCCATTTCATCGTAGTTGCCAATTGTATAAGCTGTTTCTGCTGCTTCTAAATACAAATCTAAGGTAAGGTTGTACTGCTGTGACCAACTCTTGTTATTTAACAAACTTAAGCCGATTTGAAGGTAATTAAAAGCTGGTTGGCTAGCTGCTGAAGATTTGGCTTTTTTACCTGCCTGTAAATTTAATCTAGCTAATTCGTATCGCTCTATTTGTCGAGCGATCAGCGCACGACCTTTGTTTAAATGATTGACAATATCAAACACCTTCTGTGCCAATTCTTCAGATGGTGTATTTTGAAGTAACAACCTGCCCACGCGCAGATGTACTGACTGTCTATCTGCGTCCGAGATGAGAGAGTAAACTGCTTGTTGAATGCGATCGTGGGCAAATTTGTATTCTGCAACTAACAGATCGGACAAACCTGCTACATCAAGTTCCGCCAACTGATAGGCATGGCTGAGGGGTATAATTAGACCGGATTGGAGTCCTGAGCGTAAATGGGTTGCTGTTTCTTGGAGAGATTTTTCGTAGATAATCGCCAGTGTTTTCAAGTCAAACTGATTTCCTACGCAAGCTGCTAATTTTAAGACTGCCTGAGTTGCTGTCGGGAGTTTTTTTACATTTTTGCTCGTTAGTTCTAAAACGTTATCTGTAAGTGGTTGCGCTTTGATTTGTTCTAAGTCCCACTGCCATTTCTGAGATTCGTAGTTAAAATACAACCATGCTTCAGAATGCAGTGATTTTAAGAATTCATTGATAAAAAACGGATTACCGCCAGTTTTTTGCTGAAGCAATTCGGCAAGTGGCTTAGCATTTTTTGATTCCGCAAAAAGCGTATCAACTAAAAGTTGCGTAATATCGGTTAAGGCTAAAGGTGCCAGCAATATTTTATTAATGGTTGTTACTTTTGCTTTGGCAATATTTTCCAAAATTTGAGTTAGCGGATGTGCCGAGCTTACTTCATTATCGCGATAGGCGCCCATGAGAAATAGATATTTATTATCTGCTACTGTCATCAGCAGTTGGATTAATTCCAGCGATGCTCCATCTGCCCACTGCAAGTCATCTAAGAAAATTACTAACGGATGTTGGGGCTGAGTAAATGTATTAATAAATTTTTGGAAAACCAGATTAAAGCGATTCCTCTGTTCTGCTGGTGGCATATCTGGTAGGGGTGGTTGCGAACCAATAATTAGTTCTAATTCAGGAATAAATTCAACGATTACCCCTCCAGCTTCCCCTAATTCTGCTTGGAGCTTCTCTCGCCACTTGCTAATTTTGGCATCGCTTTCTGTTAGTAACTGCCGTACTAATGAACGAAATGCCTGAATTAAGGATGCGTAGGGAGTATCTCGTTGAAACTGGTCAAATTTACCAGAAATAAAATAACCGCGTTGTTGAGTCAGCGGCTTATATATCTCCTGGATTAATACTGTTTTTCCAATCCCAGAATATCCTGAAACCAGCATCATTTCACTGGCTCCTTGACTAACTCGCTCAAAAGCAGCTAATAGGGCAGAAATTTCCCGCTCTCGCCCGTACAGTTTTTGGGGAATTTGAAATCGATCGGAAATCTCGTGCCGATCAATCGGGAAAGGGTCAATTTGCTCTTTGCTCTGCCATTGTCTGAGACATTCTTGTAAATCGGCTTTTAGCTGATATGCCGATAAGTAGCGTTCCTCAGCATTTTTTGCCATTAATTTCAACACGATCGCCGAAATAATTGGTGGAACTTCTGGTTTGAGTTCGTGCGGTGGGGTAGGTTGTTTAGCAATATGACAATGGACTAATTCCAAAACATCATTCGTGGGGAAGGGTAACTGTCCGGTTAGTAATTCATAAAAAGTTATCCCTAGCGAGTAAAAATCAGTGCGATAATCGATTGTTCGATTCATGCGACCTGTTTGTTCTGGCGAGATATAAGCCAGCGTTCCTTCTAATACGTTCGGGTTAAAAAAAGTTGGGTTTTCTCGCGACAGTGTTGTGGAAATTCCAAAATCAATTAGCTTCAGCTTACCTGTCTGCTGATTTAAAACAATATTTGATGGATTAATATCTTTATGAATGATGTGCTGCTGGTGAACCTGACCGAGAATGTCAACAATCTCAATTGCCAGATGGAGAAATTCAGCAATTGTAAATTGTTTCTTAGCGATTATCTGATTGAGGGATTCGGCACCAAAATATTCTAACTCAATTACCCACTGATTTTCTAGGTTTTGGAAGCTGTAAACATCTATTACGCCTGGTAAGTTAATGTTTTGGGTTATTTCATACTCTCGCTTAAACCAGGCAATTTTTTCAGGGGAAGGATAGGCTTGTTTGAGCATTTTGAGGATAACAGGCAGATTGTCTGCTTGCCGATATCCGCGATAGACTAACGAGTTACTGCTCTCATGCAGTTTTTCAGTAATTTGGTAATTTTGCATAGTTAGGTTTTTATGACAAAAAACCGCAACAAGTGCGGTTTGAGTTGATGAAATATCAATCTACTTTTCCAAGTGTAGAAAATTATGAGCGATTTGACTTCAATCCCACATCCTCATCAGAGTCAGGTTCGGGTTCTGGCGGTGGAGAAGGAGGAAAAGGGTCTGGATCTGGCAAGGGATCGGGGCCGGGATCGAAAAAAGTAGTAGCAAACGTAACTTGTTCTTCTGCAAAGATTGCGGCAATTTTAGCATTTTCACCACTCATAATTGCAGTCTGTTCTGCTTCAGTTAAACCCATTTCTTCCATTAAGGAACTGGGGTTGTTGAGGAAAGCACTTTGTTTCTTCGTGTCAAGTGCTAAATCTGTTAACAAATCCAATAGGTTACTCATGGGATATTCTCCTAAATCTCTAAGGTCGCGAACAGTGAAGAACTAAACTAATCGTCATTGATTTTTTCAGTTGATTTTCTGGCCATTAAGGGTTTCATTAATTGGGTTCAGAAAATTTTAACACTATTCCATCATCGTGCAACTTTTTAAATATCTTTACTCTGTCTTCATGTGAAAACACTGGAGTTTGATAAAGCCTTTCTGTAACGTAGTAAGGATTGATGAGGAATGCAAGCTCTAGATAAGCCGTTTCTGTACCAATATTACTTTTGTTTCCCAGAAGATGGCTTACTTCGCCAAGAAAGAAAAGAATATAACTCCACATTTCTGTCAGTTCAAAGTTTTTCCATAGCCATAATTGAGGCTCTTTTTCAACACCTGATGTAGGGTTCTTTATCACCTCTTCCAAAACAAGCTTCTTTAATTTATGTCCCTCCTCAGCATGACTATTTATCCATTGCAACTGCTCTATACTAACTGACGGTTTTGGAACATTAATTTGATGTCGTAATACCTTTTTAATTTTTTGACAAAACTCCACTTCTGTATCTTCAAAAAACTGCTCTAATTTTCTTTGAATCTTTTTAATGTCGTTTGGTTTTAATGACCCTCTTTCTTCCTTCTTTTGGTTAGCCTCAATTATGGTGAGAATTAGCTTAGCCATCAAGTCCCCTGGACTAAGTATCAAAGCTTGTTGGAGAAAAGCGATCGCCCTAATGTAGTGTCTTTTTTTATCCTCTGGGTCTGAGTGTTTCTTGGTCAAATAAAAAGACAAGAAAGCGTGTTCGTAAAGATTTACCCTGCCACTTTTCAAGAATGGAACGGGAGAAGAAGACTGTTGCATAATCTCCATACTGGGAGCTATTACAGCTTCAACTCCCAGATCCCAGAATGAATTTTTGTAGTCTTGAGTCAATCTGTAAACTGTCGATCGCATACCCCATGCCCAAGCGTATGTAGGCATGAGTTCAATCGCTCTGTTAAGGCATTTCAAAGCGTCTTCTGCGTGTTGTTGTATTTTTTCTTGTCCGCAAGAATTCTCTGGATTAGGTTGCTGAGATATCGGCTCATGCAGGAATTGGCTGATACCCTTAGTTATATACAGGCGATGGGTTGCCCCCAAGTGAGCTAATGCCCACACATAGTTGCAGTCTTCTGGCGATTTAGCATCAAGCGCTTTTTGGAAATGCTCGATCGCCTTTTCAACATATTTTGGCCTTCTGTTATTTTCCGTAATTGCTCGAAGACGATAGGTTTCACCTAGCTGTGCATGAGCCCAGAAATACCTATCGTTTTTGTCGAGCGCTTTCTTTAAATAATGTTTTGCTTTACCATAATCCATCAAATGGTAATAGGTTGATCCTAAGTGAGCATTAACCCAAGCATTGTCAGGATACATTTGGAGTTGTTCAAAAATCTCGATCGCCTGTTCGTAAGCCCCTGACAAGCGAAGAGTCTCTGCTTGTTGGGCCATCATCATATCGCTGGTATCCATCTGCATAAAATTATCCTGAAAAGACACTTGATGTTTAATTACTTGAAATTTGTTTTCTCAAACACTTAACTAGCGAGTAATGCCTGAGTTATCGGGTCGTCCCGCCAATCCAACCAAGCTGGATCATGACCGACTAACTCAATGGCTTCATCGTTGATAGGAATAGCTTCTCGCAGATATTCCCATGCTTGTTCGCAGTTACCTGTCAAGATTGCTAAACCGCAGAGTCGGTAGAGAATATCTCCCCGATCGCCCGTTTCCCATTGAGCAAGTAATGCTGTCCGCGATCGCTCAATTTCGCTTGCTGCTTTGTCCAATCCCTGCCAACGCGCCTTAGATACTGCGATACAGTACAAAGCTGTAGTCTCATCAGCAATTTGTTGCAACCTCTGTTCGCAACAGGCGATCGCCTCAGAATATTGGCCATCATAACAAAGGATCAACCCTTTCTCAATTTGCCAATTTTTCCCCGCAAATATGGTTTCGTCAAGGGCGATCGCTCGATCGAAGTCAATCAGGGATTGCTTGTAGCACTTCATCAACTCATAGATGCGGCTGCGATAAGCGATCGCCCAAACGTAATCCGGCTGACGCTCAATTGCTCGATCCAAGTCAGCCAGCGCCTTTGGGTAATAGGCTTCCCCCAGAAAGCGGTAGGTTACGCCTCGGTGTGCGATCGCCCAATTATAATCAGGGTTCAGTTCAATGGCGCGGTTAAAATCTGCCCAAGCCTCCTGATAGCGTTTCATCAAATAATAAGTTTCGCCCCGGTGTGCGATCGCCCAAGCATTGTTAGGTTCCAAGTCGAGCGATCGGTTGAAATCATCTAACGCAGCTTCAAAATTTCCCGTCAGCCGATGAGTTTCACCCCGATGAGCCAGAGCCTTCCCATCGTCAGGATTTTCTTCTATATAAAGCGACATTACCACATTTTTTCTCCTCTAACACATACACTTTTTATCTGCTGGACAAAGAATGTAGTTTTTACTACATTCTCTTGGCAAAATACATTAACTTTCCTTAACAAAAGACATACCCAACCGTGCCATCATTTCACTGTCTACAGGTGCAGACGCTTGAGGGGGAACATAAAGTGTCGAAACTAGAGTAACACGACTTTCAGCCAGTTTGGACACAGGAATATGCTGGATAACTGGCTCGCAAACCGGGTAATAAACTGCTGCTTCGTAAACAATTACTTCGTGGTCAGAACCATAGTGCATTTCTAACACTTCAGTTAACACCTTTAGACCGCGCAATTGAATCTCTTCTTGATAAAAACCCAGATTGCCGATCGTCGCAATCTGCCACAAAATTAAAGCACTGGTGGGGTCAAATTTACGCCCCCGAATCAGAAAGTCAGTGGCTTCAAAACTTTGACATCCGTTGCGTCCTGGGTCAAGACCCAAGTCAGCAAATAAGCAATCTTCCGCTGAAATTCCTGGTAACATTTGCGCCCTAAAACCTTCCCGACGCGCCTGTTTAATTGCTTCATGGGTAGGGTAAGCGAAAACGCCGGGATGACCGTAAAAAACTGCACATACATTCAACCCCTGACGAACTTCAGCCAAAATGCGATCGACCATTTCTCGATAAGTTTCTCTACGCCGCTGATTGTTAGTATTGTAAGGTAAGGCTTCTGCCGTGACATTGAGTGTCTGTAGCCATTTAGCAGTAACAGGATCGGCTACGGCGAACAGAACTTTGTCAGCTTGCTCGATCGACGCCTTTGCTGCTAAGGTCAGATGACCAACTAATTGAATTCCCGTCCCGACAACAGTTAAAGATCCCGTTTTCAAATGTAACTTCCTCCAAGCGATCGCAAGACGATTTCACTAGACCTTTTGCAAAAGTCCTTTTCATAAATTTATTGGATGGGCTCTTCGGCCCATCCCACAAGAAAAAATAACTCTTGTGGGATGGGCCGAAGAGCCCGTCCTAGTTATTTTTGCAAGACGATTTCACTGGCGTTTCAGACATGGGGGCAGCCCCTAAAAGAGAATGAAACAGACATCTCCTGTGCGGTGTACTCGCACAGGAGATGTTGTGAACCGGGGTTTAGTCCTGACCAACTTTATTGCTAAATTCTCACTGCAAAAGATGCTGCTAATTCCCGTTCTGGTTCCATACCAACTGTAGGCGGCATGGAACGATTTGCTACTTGCTCGATCAGTTGTAGATGTTGCGGCAGCATTTTAGCTAAACTGTAGCGTTCTAGGGCGGTTTGACGGGCTTTGATGCGAATTTCTGCCATGCGGGTAGGATGGTCTAAAACTTCATCAATGCGATCGGCTACTTGTTTCGGTGAGAAGTAATCGACTAGCAAACCGTTTTCTCCGTCGCGGATAACTTCTCTCACCGGCCCGGTGTCGGAACCGATTACTAAACATCCGGTTGATAGAGATTCAATCATCGACCAAGATAGCACAAAAGGTCTGGTCAAATAAACGTGTACGTCGGATGCTTGAATTACTTTTAAATACAGTCCGTAAGGTAGGGGCCCGACAAAGTGAACTCGCGACAAATCTAGGGGTACTTTTTTGAGCATATAGTCTTTGTAAGACTCGCCGTTGGGTAAAGAACGCCCATAACAAACTCTTTCTGAACCAACGATTACGACGTGACAATTGGGGCGGCGTTCTTGTACATAGGCGATCGACTCAATGAATTCAGGAAAACCCCGGTAAGGTTCCATTCCCCGCGATACGTAGGTGACAATTTCATCAACGCCAGACAAGTCTAAGTTAGGCAAGACCAGTTTAGCACCGGGGTCTGGTTTGAAGTAATCGGTATCTACGCCGTCGTGGAGTGTGGATAATTTTTGTTGTAGTTCTGGCGGAAATTGCGATCTCTGCCAATAAGTGGGCGACAAACCCCAATCACAAGAGTATAAATCGATCAGAATCGGCGCATTTTTGATTCTAATTCTGGCCATATCGTCAACTGTTAAAGGTTCCGCTGGGTCAAAATCTGCGTCGGAACCAATAGCATGATAGAACCACTCGAAATAGCACAAAAGTGGCGTATTTGGAAAAGCTTCTTTGACAAATAATGTCGGGCCCCAACCAGAATGTCCGCAGATAATATCGGGGACAAAACCATCGGCTTTGAGTTGTTCTGCCATTCTAAATACGGCTTGTCCGTAGATGACGGCACTTTCTAAAGGGCGGACGTATTGGTGAGTCTGGGCGTGGGGTTCGCGGCTGGGTGTAAATGCTGCTTTGCGAACGCCGGGAATGTTCCATTCGGGACGCTCGTTTTTAGTGCCGAAAACAATTTGATTTTTGGGATCTGCGCCTAAAGCCGTGATAATGTGGCGGTATTGGGCGGGGAAGTTGGGATGGAGAAATAATGCTTTCATTGTCAGTTGTCTGTTGACTGTTGACTGTTGACTGTTGACTGTTGACTGTTGGAATAAAATATTTTGAAGCGGCTAAAAAGCTTTTCTTTTATTCATTGGGGGTTGGTGCTTTGCAGATCCAGACACAATCTCGCGGTACTGAAGATGTATTTTTCAGGATGATTTCATAGTTTAAATGATGGAGAAATTTTTCCATAATTGTATCAGTCATAACTGAAAATGCTGTGCCGTCTCTGTGTCCTAGCAAGTTTTTGTCCCACTCGCTGGCGAATTTTTGCCACCCTAATTCGCTAAAAATATTTGTGTGGTGAAAAACGCAAATTCGATCGCCCTGCAGCAGTTTGGGAATTCGAGTCAGGTAGTTGAATATATCTACCGGCTCTACGTGTACCATTGTATCGTAACAAAAGCAGACATCGGCTGAACTTGGAGCGATGCCGTCTAATGTTAAACCGTCGAGTTTGACGTAAGAAACGCGATCGTCTCCCAAGCGCGATCGCGCCGCTTGCAGCATTTGACTGGAAATGTCTGCACAAATTAGTCGATCGCAATATTTCAGCAGCAGCGAACCGGTTTTTCCGCCGCCGATACCAATTTCTAAAACCGTATGTTCTTTTTTGATGTACGGTGCAATAAATTGCTGTTCTATTAGCGCTTCGTATTCGGCTAATGAGTTGGCGGCACCGGCAGCTTTACCTATCCATTCGTCGCCAATATGGGCAAGTTCGGCATTAGTTTTTTGCCACTGTTGGGCGTAACTGTCCCAGGCCCTTTCATAATCTACTCTTGGGCGATCGGTCATTTTATCATCGTTCATTTTTGATTATTTTATAGTATTGATGGCTCAATTTTCAATATGTTCCGCAATTCTTGGCAAATTATATTAAATCCTGCCAAAAGTCTACGAGGTGAGTTACTGCCCTTCACTGGGGCCGAGGCTGGCACTGTAAGATGACTAATGACGGCTGAAATATGCTTCGCAGAAAATCTCTGCATAAGCTTGAGTCATTTCCTCAAAAGTATTAAGTGAAGCCAAGACATATTTAGCGTTTTCAGCTAACTGCTGCCGCAACGATTTATCCTCCAATAAACTTATCAAAGCTGCCACTAATTCGTCCGGGCGATCGGGCGTATAAAACAAACCATTAATTCCAGGCCTCACTTGTTCTCTAATTCCAAAAACAGGCGTTGTAATAATTGGCAAATCGCAGGCCATCGCCTCCAAAATCACTCTTGGAAAACTTTCGACGCGAGAAGTGCAAACAAAAATATCAGCCGATTTGTAATATTTTCCCGTCTCCCCAGTTTCCGGGACTACTGTCACCCTTTGTCGCAACTCTGCTGGCAATTCCCCCACCAACTCGGCTAATTTATTGCTGTAAATACTCGGGCGATCGCCCACAATAAAACACCTAATCTTATTGTGCCATTTATCAGGTAAAAGTGAAAGTGCCTTAACTAAATCCTGCTGTCCTTTGCGTTCGCATACCGTTCCCAGCAGCAAAATTACCACCTCTTCCGCTGCAACACCTAAACTTTTTCTAGCCAATTCAGAATTGTCCGAATTTTCCAGTTTGCTCAAATCTAAGCCGTTGTGAATCACGCTAAAATTGTGGTGGCTGTTGAGAGACAAATACCTATCCCGCGTTGCATCCGCCACAAAAATTACCTTGTAAGGATAGCGAAAACACTCTAAAGCTCTCGCCGCAATCTCCGAACCAAACCTGTTAAAATAAGTTTGCCAAGGTTCGCTTTCGTGCACGTTCCACACCACAGGAATTCCGATTTGGTGCGCCGCATCAACTACAAAAAAATTTTCTAAAGTATTGGCATAAATTGCATCTACTTTTAAACTAGCAATTTCTGTGCTAAAACTGCGGATGGCTTCATCATAAGCATCGCGCTGGTAGATGTGTTCGAGAGGATTGTCGCGCACAATTACTTCAATTCCCTGCTGTTCGTAAGCTTGACGCAGGGGCCCGTCTGTTGTGCAAAGTACGATCGGCTTAATCATACTCTCAGCCGCCAATTTCACCGCGATTTCGTACTGATGCAGCGGCGCACCAGTGAAATCCAGCGAATTGCTGCACATCAAAACTTTGATAGGATTAACAAAACCATTGGCTGCTTCCAACCAACCAGAATCACTAAATTTGCGTTCTTCCTTCTCGGTTACATCCGTTACATCCGTTACATCCGTTGCCGAACCTTCTTCTTTCATAAAAACCCGTCGGGGTTGAATATGAAAATACTCATCTTCTAAAGACAAATGAGGACTGTAAAAACTGTCATTTTTCCCCGCATACTTGCGCCTAAAAGCCGCCACTTCTTGAGGATTGTCGGTAAAACCCCTAGAAGTTCCCTCTTTGTGCAACAACTCGGCATCGGGACAATATACGCACCGATAACCCCGTTCTAACAGTCGGTATCCATAATCTGCATCATTGTAAGCAACAGCAAAATTCTCCTCATCAAAACCGCCCAATTCTAAGAACAATTGACGCGGAGTAATCGTGCAAGCGGCTGTTACCGCAGAGTAATTTCGCGTTACCATCGCTTGAGAAAGATAGCCTCGATTATTCTTGTCAATCAGCTTAAAAGCATGACCAGCTAAACCGTGATGCAGCCCGTGAATTACGCCCGCGTGCTGAATTCTGCCGTCGGGATATAACAGCCGCGCGCCGACTGCCCCCACGCCCGCGATTTGAGCGTATCCCACCATTTGACTCAGCCAGCGCGGGTTAATTACTTCAGTATCGTTGTTCAAAAACAACACATATTCGCTGTCAACTTGTTCCGCAGCGCGGTTGTTAATTGCTGCAAAACTAAACTTGCCGCCAGGATTTTTTATCCGCAAAACTTGGCAACTTAATTCCTTTAAGTATTCCAGAGTTTTCGGGTCGTCGCTTTCGTTGTCGATGACGGCAACTTGATAATTTTTGTATGTTGTAGTTTGTAAAGAATCCAGACAGGCTTTCAGCAATTTGAGCTGATTTTTAGTAGGAATAATTACCGTTACTGATGGGCCGTTATCCGGGAAATCCTGGGCAAATATCCCCAAATTTTCTTTAATCGCCCATGCGTGCTGAGCGACATTGCCGTTAATTTGGCGGCGGTTTAGTGCGTCTTGAATGGCTTTTTGACCTGCGGAAAAACTGGCGGGTTTCGCGGCCCCAGATATGGCGGTAGAACCGGGTGCGGTTCGCCAGTGATACAGCACTAGCGGCAGGTGCGCGACGTGGCGAGAAATTTCGGTGGCTCTCAAGGCAAAATCGTAATCTTGGGAGCCTTCAAAACCTAGCCGTAAACCGCCTATTTCTTCAAAAATGTGTCTTCTCACCGCGCACAAATGACCGAGATACATATAGGAAAGCAGCAGTTCCGGCGACCATTCCGGTTTGAATTGCGGGGCGAATCGGCGACCTTTAGTGTCGATTTTGTCGTCGTCGGAATAGAGAAAATCGGTGGCTGGATGGGTGGCAAAATATAGGGCGACTTCGCCTAATGCGTCGGGAGTGAGTTCGTCGTCGTTGTCTAAAAACAGGATGATGTCGCCTGTTGCGAGGGCGGCGGCACTGTTGGTGGCTGCGCTGATGTTGCCGTTTTCTGTGCGAAATGTGATGCGGATACGATCGTCCTTTTGAACCCAGCTTTTCAAAGTGTCAGCAACAGTGAAATCGGTGCTGCAATCGTCGGCAATGCAGAGTTCCCAGTTGGCATAAACTTGATTGATTACGCTGTCGATCGCACTTTCGAGAAAATCTATCTGCGGATTGTAAACTGGCATTACTACCGAAATTTTTGGCAGGGGTTCCCGGCAGAATTTTAACCGAGAAATCAAGTAATCGCGCGCGCGATCGTTCCACTGATTCACCTCCAGCCAAGCGTCGTACCTATCAATGGGTTGAGGCACCACAAAACCTGCAGGTGGCAGTAAATCTCCCGGCGCACTAAACTGTTTTTGCTGCCGATAAATCTTCCCCAACTGGCGGATCACTTTCACAATTTCCCAAGGCATCGGCACAATCCTGCCCAGACGCTGTTTTCTTTCCCTCGCCCGCTGCTGGATTGCGGCTATAAACCTTGATAACTCCTCAAATTTATCAGCACTTCGTTGCCAAATATGGTAGCGCCGCACAGTCAATTTTTTCGGCGCTTGAAAAGACAAAATTTCCCCGGTTTCTAACTCAGCTTGCAGAGAAACGTGCCATTCCCCTGGCAGCAAATCGACAAGGGCCTCAAAACCGCTTTCCGAACTGTTAACCCAGTCGGGAAACACTTCGCCGACATCTTTTCGCCGTAAACCGTAGGCGCATTCTACAGAAGTATCGCCGCACAACAAGCTTAATTTAGCAATTTTGCGATCGTGGTGGCAGCACCAACCTGCAAACAAAATTTGGCCCTGACGCTGTTCCCACACCACTGGTACATCTAACGATGCTTGAATCGTTGAAACTAACAACGGATAAGCTGCCAAAAGATGCCATTTACCTCGATCGTCTTGGGCTTCCAGTAGCACTTCGTGTCGTCCGGCAGGCGCTTCCAATTGAATTGTAAAACCAGATTTCTTCGCAGCGGGAATATTAGAGTGTGCTAGCGCTATATCACTTCTCTCTATGCCGTAAACGCCTACGAAACTCTGGTTTTTAATTCTGACGCGGACTGCTGTAGTCTCTCTTTTTTGGTTAAAAACCCAGCCAACAATTAGCAGGTTGGAATCACAAACTTGCCAAGTAGTGGGTTGATCTAACGAAAAAATAAATTTAGGGAACAAGTCGCGGATTTTTCGCTGAACTTCCCACAACTTTTCTCTCACTTGCCACCATATTGAAGACTTGATTATAGCAAGTTCTGCCCGAAAAATTTCATTTTCATGGCGGGAGTTTTCTAATCTTTCCTGAGTTTGACTTTGTGCTGTTTCTAGCTGAATTAACTCAGCTAACTTTTGCTGCAATATAAATTCAGTCTCTTCAAATTGTACCTGAGTTTCCCCTAATTCTGCTTCTAATTTTAAGACTTTTGCTAAAGCTATTTGAAATTGCGATTCTTTGCCTGCAAGCTGTACCTGAGTTTGTCCTAATTCTGTTTCTAATCCGAGGAGTTTCGCTAACGCTTCTTGAAATTGCGATTCTTTGCCTGCAAGCTGTACCTGAGTTTGCCCTAATTCTGCTTCTAATTTTAAGACTTTTGTTAAAGCTTCTTGAAATTGTGATTCTTTGCCTGCAAGCTGTACCTGAGTTTGTCCTAATTCTGTTTCTAATCCGAGGAGTTTTGCTAAAGCTTCTTGAAAATTTGATTCTTTGCCTGCAAGCTGTACTTGAGTTGCTCCTAATTCTGTCTCTAATCCCAACACTTTCGCCTGGGCCTGGTGAAATTGTTCTTGCCACTGTTTGAGTTCGGAAGAGCTAGTTTTTTGCTGTTTTTCCAGCAAGCGGATTTTTAGCCAATCTTCAAATGGCCAGATTGGAGATGCTGGGAAATGAATAACTTGATCGATCGCACCTTTCGATTCGCTGCTGAGATTGCCAGCTTGGGTTTCCAAAAGTTCATAGAGTTCTAATGCTTCGGGAAAATATTTTTCTATTAAACTCGGTCTGTGACTTTTGACAATATCGTTGACTAATAAAGATTCTTCAAAATTGTCGCCCGGTATCGCACCTAAGTTAACGTTAAATTTTTCGTTGACTCGATCGATGAAAACTTCAGGAGTGTTGCCGATGGGGTAAACGTTGGCTAGGAGACAGCGATGGGGGAAACGTTCGTAAAGTTCTAAAACTTTTTGATTGTAGTGAATCCACATTTTTACTGCCATTTCGGGATTTTGCAGCAAGCTGACATCGGTTCCCCGGCGGTAAAGGGAATCGACTACTTCCCAGGGCGATCGATAAACACAGATAAAATTAGCTTCGGGGAGTAAAGTCAGCCAAAAATCCCAAAAAAGGGCTGTTCGCGGGTCTTTCCAACCCCAATGTTTGTGAGTTTGTTGATTTTGGTCGATCGCCCTTTTGGCGATTTCCACGTATTCTGCTGCTACCGGAATCGTTTTTTCAAACGTACAGCCGAGTTCATCAATACCGTGCGATCGTAAAACACTTTTGTGAAACTCCACAAAATCAACATTCTCGAAATGACCTTTCACATTTCCGTCGGCCGGGCCCACTAACTTTTTGCCAATATCAACCCCAACTTTCTGAAACAAAGAAGCTGTTAAAGACGTACCGGAACGGTGCATTCCGGTAACAATAAAAACCGACGGTTTGCTGTCATTTGTACTCACAATTTATCTCCCTCGCCCTAATACCCACACCAACCAAATTTACTCACTACTCTCCTGCTAAGCCCAGGGAGCGCCTGACTTGAAACCACGCGCTTCTAATCTTCCAGAACTTACTGCTTTCCATTGCTAAAACTCGACACTTTGCTTGCTCTAGTTCTTGCTTGAGATTAATTAGTTGATTTTCAGTTTTTTCCAACTGCATTTGCACAGCTACTAACTGATTTTGAGTTTGCTCCAATTGCGTTTGAGCTGAAACTAATTGAGTTTGAGCTTCTTGCAAACTTGTTTGAGATTCTTCCAACTTTGTTTCAGTAATCATTAACTTACTTTGATTTTGCTCCGATTCTATCCTAGCCGACTCTAACTGAGTCTCAAGTAATTTGAGTTTTGTCTGAGTAGAACCCAACAAAGACTGCGATTGTCTTTGGTTAACCAGCGATTTAACAGTGCAAGTTTCCAGAATCCATTCCCAGCCATAGTTATTGATTGCTTTGACTATTAACACATCCTGCAGCCCTACAGTGTTTTTGGGTAAATAACAGCTCCAACCCGACTGCAAAGCCCCATCAGTTTCAAAATATCCAGCCACATCCGGGCGATCGTAAAAAGGCTCGCACCTCTGTACAACCTCGCCGTTTACCAGCACTTGCAGCTCCTCAATTCGACCGTTGAGGTTCACATCAGCTACCCATCCTTCTAGATACAAATTCTCCTTATTCGTAAAAGCAGCAACATCAATATATCCTTCCGGGTGATGATTGAAATTCAACTCCGAAAAATCTCTAGCTAGCTCATTAGTAACAACATACAAATCCTGAAATCTGCAGATGCCTTTTTTGATGCGATGAACAAAAGCTTTGCCTCCGCTAACTCGCGCGACACATTCTCTCACAAACTTTTCAGTTACATAAGTTGTGCCGTATTCCTCCTTATCTAAAGACTGGCTTTCGCTTTGAGGACTAAACAAAATACCATTGGCCGGCATTTCTATACTGGCTAGGCGCAAACACTCATCGTGAACGCTGAACATTAAAATGCCGTTAGGAGTCAACAAATCGTACAAATTTTGTAACCAATTTGTAAAAGTTCTTTCCGGCATATGGCTGAAAAAAGAATTAGCCAGAATGCAGTCAAACTTGCGGTCAATTAAATAATTTTCTGGTTTCCCAGTTGAGACAATACCGTTAACGCCCAAGTATTCAGTTTGAAACTTAACCGCATTAGCATAAATATCAGAAACCCAAATTCGTTCCGGCGGTATTTCCTGAATCAAAAACCTGGTAAATCTACCGTAACCGCAGGCAAAATCTAGAAAAGAGGGTACTTTTTCAAAACTACCAAAATGCCATTCCACAACTTGTTTAACCGTATCCAAGATGCGACGCCCGATCGAATAATAGCGCACCAAAGCCCGATCGCGATCGTCTTTGACGTTGTTCAAGCTGAACAAATACATTTCATCGTCTTCGCAGATATTCAGTTTAAAATTTTCGGGAAACTTAGTTTGATCTTGAATAAATGCTTTGATTACGGGATTTTCGACTAAATCTAAATTGATATCGCTCATTGTTTTTACAGAATTTTAGATAACCTCTGTTGACTGCTCTTTTACTAGAGCATCAGCATTAACAACAGTTAAACACGGTTCGATCAGCAAGTCAACGATGCCGTTACCGCAAGACTCAGTACAAGACTGAACTCTAAACATCGCCACATCAACACAGCGATCCAGATAAGTTAAATCTCCATCTACCGTTCCCACAACTCCAGCATTCAGAAAATAAACACCGGGATTCAGCAAACATTTAAAATGAAACTTTACTACAATTGTCGTTCCTGCTTCCACGTACCTAACTGACTGAGTAGAAGCCTTCAAAGAAGCACCCGCCAACTCAAAACCGCTAATTGTTTTAATCAACATTCCAAACCTAACCTTGGAAGTTGACCGCGAGAAAGTGACAGAGTAAGTATAAATATAATCTTGACGACCTAGCAAGTGATTTACCACCTTTCCCTTCAGCGTCTCGATGTGGGGGTTGATAATTTCCGCTCCACGAGACGGATACCTTACGGTATTCGACGGTATCATCCCCGGATCGTAAAATTCATCGTAATATTCCTGGGGTTTAGAAAGATGTTGCTCCGGTTTAACTTCCCTCTTTGTGCTTTCTAAATTAGCATCCTGAAGCTGGTCTTGACTTTCCTGTTTTGTCAGTTGGTTCAGAGTTCGAATATCTGACTTCAACCCCAGAACCTGATCCGGATCAGCATAAATCAGCTTTTGATACTTAGAAATTACCACTTTCGGCGTGTGAGCGAGCAGCAATTCACCGCTATCCATTAAAATTGCGGAGGTACAAAGTTGCACAACAGAAGTAGCAGCGTGAGAAACAAATAAAATCGTTCCGCCACCTTCCTGAATGCTTTGCAAGCGGGCAAAACACTTGCGTTGAAAAGCTTCGTCGCCCACCGAAAGCGCCTCGTCAACCACCAAAATATCTGGTTCGACGCTAGTCGCTACGGCAAAAGCTAGTCTGACAAACATACCACTAGAATAAGTTTTGACTGGCTGTTCAATGAAATCGCCAATATCAGCAAAAGCAGCTATATCGTCAAACTTTTCTTCAGTTTCTTTTTGATTGAATCCCAGTAACTGAGCGTTAAAAAACACATTTTGCCGCCCAGTAAATTCCGGGTTAAACCCGCTTCCGAGTTCCAACAAAGCGGAGACTCGCCCTTTAACATCCACGCTTCCTGTGGTAGGAGTCAGCGTCCCTACAATTATTTGCAGGAGAGTGCTTTTTCCCGAACCGTTGCGACCGACGATTCCCAGAGTTTGTCCTTGAGGAATTTCCAGATTGATGTCGTGTAGGGCCCAAAATTCGTCAGCCAGTTTTTTGCTGGGGTAAATAATTTCCTTTAAGCGGTCTCCTGGACGATCGTACCGCTTAAAGCATTTGGAAACATTTTTTAGTGAAATTACATTTTCTGTCATTGGCGGCAGTCAATCGATTTTAGATTTTAGATTTTAGATTTTAGATTGACTTCAAATCTCAAACATATTTACAGCACAATCGATTTTAGATTTTAGATTTTAGATTTTAGATTGACTGTAGATCTCAAACAAATTTACAGTACGTCAGCAAAAGCGGGACGCAAACGCCGATAAACAGCCAAACCTCCACAAAATATAGCAGCAGAAATTAGCGTGGCGACACCCCATTCGCCCCAATGCTTAACTTCTCCAAGCAGTATGAGGTCTCGATAAACCTCCGAGATGGTGGCCATTGGATTCAGCCAAAATATCCACGCTCGCCACTCTTGGGGGATGATTGATGCTGGGTAGACGATCGGCGTCAAATAAAACCAAAAATTTAGAATAACACCTAATGTCTGAGGAATGTCTCGCAAAAATACAGTCAAGCCCGCTGTCAAATATCCCAAACCAGCAGTTATCAGCAACTGAGGTATCCACACCAGCGGCAGTAAGCATAAAGTAGCGTTGAGCTTTTGCGACGACACTGCTACTATCACAATCAAAGCTGCTAAACCCAGAGAACTTTCAAGAAAAGCTGTAAAAATGGGCACTAGGGGCAGCAAACCGAGAGGAAATACCACTTTTTTTACTAAATTCGGCTGCCCCACCACCGATACTGCCGACTTGATCAAACCGCTGGTGAAGGCAGTCCAAGGCAGCAAACCTGCAAACAACCAGACTCCAAATGTAATGTCGCTGTTTTCTGGGAAGCCTGCAAGGCTGAGCTTTACCTTGAGGACGATCGAAAATACGTATGTGTAAATCACCAATTGCGATAGCTGATTCAGCAGCGGCCACAAATTGCCCAGAATCGAGCCTTTGTATTGAGCTTCCAAGTCCCGGCGCACCAATGTTGCCAGCAGATTCAGCTTCGCCCACCGCCGGGGCGTATTTGCCGGCCGCCGGCCGCCCAGCCTTCGGACCTTTTGGGCAACTCCTTTCACAGTTCTCTGCAATTTTTTCGCCCTCGTTCACTAGCTTCACACCTAAATCAACTCAAGCTACAATTATGCAGCTTTTGTTAAACCGCAATTATTCCACAGCCCCGCCGCTTTGATCAAGGATCTGCCACCCTGGCTTGGGCTTCTTCGTTCTTTCTTCTTTCCCCTTCCTTCGGAGGTTATTTTAGCCGATCACCGATCGAACTGCCGAACCCATCGCTAGTTTTTGCTCGTCGTCGTAGCCCCACCGCTGGAAAAACTTTTCATACTTGCCGTTGGCACTCTGCAAACTTTCTAGCATTTGCGACGCTATAGTTTGACAGGCTGGCATTTGCAGCATTTGAATTAAATTGCGCGATCGCTCCTGCACTCTAGCAGAATCGGCCGCCATTTCCTCCTTTTGCTGGCGCGAATGATGTACAACCATTGCCGCCGACATCGCCAAATTTTTCACCAGCAGTTCTGCTACGATCTCAGGAGCCGATCGCAGCGCCTCGACTACTCCGGGTGACGGGTGATCTGCCTCCTGTCGATCGTCCGTTAGATAGGTGACAAAAAACCCCCTAGCACCATTTTGTGTTTTCACCAAAGATGTAACAGCTTGCTGGATGTCGGCTTGTAAAAGTCGATCAGCCTCAATGAACGACAGTAAAGATTGAGTCAGCTCGATCGCCCCCTCAAAAGTTATGCTTTCCGATGCTAATAAAGAAGATGGAATACTCATAACGAACTCAATAATTGTCAAGATTCTGCCAATAATTGTAAACAATTCCCGCTGCCCGAGCGCAGATAAATATGGCTATTATCTCCTCCAAACAACAGCCCTCCGACCAAAATCTACCCGAAGACATAGCCCCAGCCCGTCGCAAAAAAGCCGCCAAACCCCAGGCGGAATCTTTGCTAGAATCGCAAGAACTACCCGACGAAATAAACAGCAAACAAGACGACAAAATCCGACCCCAGCGCTTAGCTGAATACATCGGACAAAAAGACTTGAGAGAAGTTTTGGCGATCGCAATTGCAGCAGCTAAATCTCGCGGCGAACCTATGGATCACCTGTTACTCTACGGGCCTCCAGGGTTGGGAAAAACCACAATGTCGCTAATTCTAGCAGCAGAAATGGAAGTTGAATGCAAAATTACCACCGCCCCAGCGTTAGAAAAACCGCGAGATATTGTCGGATTGCTGATCAACCTCAAAGCAGGCGACGTGCTGTTTATCGACGAAATTCACCGTTTATCTAAAGTAACAGAAGAAATCCTCTATCCGGCGATGGAAGACTGCCGCTTAGATATTACGATCGGTCAAGGCAAAAGCGCCAAAATTCGCAGCATTCCCCTGAAACCATTTACCTTAGTAGGAGCAACCACAAAAGTCGGATCGCTGACATCTCCATTGCGCGATCGTTTCGGCTTGATCCAAAGATTGCGGTACTACGAAATAGACGAACTCAGTCTAATTGTCCAAAGAAGTGCCCAAGTTCTCGACACTCAAATCACCCCAGAAGGAGCCACAGAAATTGCGCGCCGAGCTCGCGGAACGCCCCGGATCGCTAACCGCTTGCTGCGACGAGTTAGAGACTACAGCGAAGTCAAAAAATTAAAGCCAATTAATGGCGAAGTTGCCTCAGTTGCCCTCGAACTGTTCAACGTCGATCCGCTAGGTTTGGATTGGACTGATCGATGCCTTTTGACAGCAATGATCGAAAACTTTAACGGCGGCCCGGTGGGTTTAGAAACTCTCGCAGCTTCCACAGGAGAAGACACTCAAACAATTGAGGATGTATACGAACCGTATTTAATGCAAATCGGATTTTTGCAGCGCACAAGTCGGGGCAGAATTGCCACAGCCGCTGCTTGGAAACACTTAGGCTTCGTCGGCTCAAAGGAGTAGAAACTGCTGAATTACGCAGCCATTCCGTTTGTAGTTGCGCTTTAGGAATTAGAATTAATCTCAACTACAAACTTTGGGGCGTAACGATCGCAACTACGAACCTCTAGGGGTTCAAGCCCAAGTGCCAACGAGAAATATAAATTAAATCTCCCGTTCTTTGATAAGAGTGGCATCAGATTCTACACAATTGGAAACAAACTGCACATTCCGCAGAATTTTTTCTCGTTCCCCTGCAATCTTAATCGCAGTTTCCCAAGTAAAAGTAAAAGATTGAAAAGATTCAGAATCAATCCGATCTTCATCCAAATCCACAATCACTTGATTAAAAATATTAAATAACTCTGCTTGCAACCGATCGATTTCTTCCAAAGCTTTCGCTTGGCGAATTTGTTGGATCAAACTTAAAATATCCAAATTAAATTTATCAGCTCGGTTTTTTTGTTTCTGCAAAAAGCGCGATCGCAACTGCCAAAGCCAAGAAGCCAAAAGAGTGCCGATGGAGACAAACAAACCGATAGCATCAGAATTAGCAGCAACAAAATCCGGCTTTTCGCGATCGTAATAAGCCTGAGCGCCCTCATGAACGGGCAAAGACAAACTCCCGCTGCCTCCCGGCTGACTAATCATAGCTCCCAGGGAATTAGCAGCTACCAAGTTGCGGCGGTAATCGAACAGAATTCGCGTAATTTCCTTGACGATTATCGGATCTAGATCCTCACCAGCCAGCAGATTAGCCTGCACTCCAACGCTGGGTAAATCCGCATCGGGAACCGCAGGATCAGCCTTGTAAGTACCCTTGGGAATCATATCAGCTTCCAGATAAGGTACTTTAATTCTCATCGCAGCTCCTTGGTCAATCGGCACCAACTTGCCCCGGGTATTTTTCAACAAATCTCTAACAACATCGCTCCCCGGAGGTAGCACCCTAAAAATAGCATCAACCTCGCCGCTAGCAAACAACTTAGTAGCATCATCCCAAGAGCCAGCAGTAAATTTAAAATCGCTTTCTTTCAAACCGTAATGTTTGCTGACCAACCAAAAAGAAGTGTAAGAACCGCTACCTTCAGCCATCAGCGCAATATTTTTTCCCTGCAAATCAGCAACATTTTGAATACCAGACTTTTCCGAAACAATTAAGTGAAAAACCTCCTTAAACAAAGCAGCCACTACCCTCGCCGAGGGCCCCCCCTCTGTATTGTTCTGCACGATCGCTAACTGCACCTCATTTGCCTCAAGCCGGCGCATATTTTCCTCAGCACCTTGACTCTCAATAACTCGAATTCGCAAACGCGGATTTTGTTGCGTAACTACCTCAGCAATTGCCTGCCCGAAAGGATAATAATTTCCGCTTTTCGTTCCAGTCGCAAGGGTTAATTCATGGACTCGCTGCTTGTCTTGGTGCAGATTCCACCCAAAAGCTCCAATTAAGACAACACTTAATAGAGCAATGGGAAACAGAAATTTATTTTGCATTAAGGTTGAGACTCCATCAATAATGGCAAAATCAAAAGTATTCTAGTTAAAAATGAAAATTGGACTCGGAGAATTCGACGCGCCCGATAGTGGAGGAGCCAATCCCCGATGCCCGATGCCCGATGCCCGATGCCCAATTCCCGATGCCCAATTCCCGATGCCCGATGCCCGATGCCCAATTCCCAATCCCCCATCTTCCATGTTAATATCCCTCAGAATAGAAAACTTTGCCTTAATTGACTGCCTCGACTTAGAATTTGGCCCGAGTTTGAACGTATTTACAGGGGAAACCGGCGCTGGTAAATCGATTATCCTAGATGCGATCGATGCAGTTTTGGGCGGGAAAGTTGATCGCCGATCGATTCGCACCGGAGCAACGCGGGCAATACTGGAAGCTACCTTTGAATTGGACAAAGCCGCAGCTTTGTGGCTGGGCGAGCAAGAAATTGAACCCATAGACGGAAATTTAGCCGTTTGCAGCCGGGAAATTAACGCATCAAGCGGTGCTCTACGCACCAGATCCCGGTTGAACGGAATTCTCGTCAACCGCCAGTTAATGGACCAACTGCGCGATCGCCTGGTCGAAATTACCGCCCAAGGCCAAACCGTCCACCTCGGACAAGAAACCCTCCAGCGAGAATGGCTCGATTTATACGGCGGCAAAAAGCTCACTGAAGCTCGATCGATCATCGCCTCCGCGTGGCTGGGAGCCAACAACGCCAAAACAGCCCTCAAACGCAGGCGTCAGTCGGAACAGCAGCGACTACAAAGACTTGATTTGTTAGAATACCAAGTCCGAGAACTCGGCGAAGCCCACATCGAAGACGCCGACGAACTCGAACAGCTAGAACACGAATCAATCCGCCTCGGCCACGTCGTCGAATTGCAGCAGCAGAGTTACCAAGTCCACCAAGCCCTGTACCAAAACGATGGCGACACCGCATCAGCCGCCGACTTGTTGAGCAAAGCCGAAGTAATTTTAAGCGACATGGCTGTTTACGATGTGCAGTTGCAACCAATCCTAGAAATGGTCAGCGATGCTTTAGCTCAAGCCACAGAAGCCAGCCGACAAATTAGCAGCTACGGCGAACAATTAGAAGCAGATCCCGAAAGACTCGAAGAAGTAGAAGATCGGATTCGGGAGCTCAAACAAATTTGCCGCAAATACGGGCCGCTCAAAGAAGCGATCGCCTACTACCAAAGCATTCAAAACGAACTAAATGAACTTTTAGAAGGAGGCGAGTCAATGGAAGCCTTAGAACTCGCATATCAGAACGCTTTAGAGCAATTAAAAGACGCTTGCAGCCACCTCACCACCCTGCGGCGCGAAGCAGCCCTCAAACTAGAAACGCACCTCGTAGGAGAACTTAAGCCATTAGCAATGGAAAAAGTGCAATTTCAAGTCGAGATCTCGCCTTGTACTCCAACCGCGACCGGTGCCGACCAAATCGCCTTTTGTTTCAGCCCCAATCCGGGCGAACCTCTGCAACCTCTGGGCGCGATCGCCTCCGGGGGAGAAATGAGCCGCTTTCTACTCGCTATCAAAGCCTGTTTTTCCCAAATAGAAAGTGCCGGTACGCTGATTTTTGACGAAATCGACGCCGGAGTCTCCGGGAGAGTCGCCGGGGCGATCGCCAAAAAACTCTACCAACTTTCAGACAAACATCAAGTTCTCTGTGTCACCCACCAGCCGCTGATCGCCGCCATGGCTGATTTTCATTTTCGCGTCAACAAACAGACGATCGAAGCAGAACCAAGTATCGAGGAACCTGCAGCCAACTCCGAACCAGTCGAACGTACAGTAGTCAGAGTTGCCGCTCTCAACAGTGAGCAGCGGCGGGAAGAACTCGCCCAACTCGCCAGTGGCCGGTCAGCAACAGAAGCCATCGCCTTCGCCGAATCCCTGCTTGTCGAAGCCGCCGGATTGCGCCAAACTCAGTCGGCCCAACCCTGATCAGACCCTCAAGCCGATCGGGGGGTTAAAAGGCGGAGTTTTTTCAGAGTCGGAGGTTACACTAAAAATATCAACCGCAAATTTTACACAAAAAAGCTGAAAACCCCGTTAATTTAGTGGGATGAAAGCTAAGAGCAGCAAAATAGAGAGAAATTCGAGTTAAAAACCACAATTGTGTAGAGAAGGGCACACATCACTAGCAACTGGTAGTGTCACAATTGCAGCGAGTCCCACAAGGCCACCCCTCTTTCAGTAGTCCTCCCGCCAGTACGCTTTCCTGTTCCTGCGGGCGATCGGCTCAAAGCTCGGTAGAACATACTTAAACCAGGCACGCACAATGTCAAAATCAGTTAATAAACCCTTTAAACAAGATTGGCGCTCTGTAAAAAGATTGCAGCACTCCCACCGCCTCGTTACTCTCCCACCCTCCGTTCAGCAACAAGGTCAACTTAATTTCCCTTGTCTTGTGGCCGGAGTTCTGTAAACTGGGAAATACTTTCACACATACTTGAGTCTTGTGCGACAAGTGACTCACTAATCAACTTCCCCGCTCTCTTGGCTTAGAGACTAACCCTTACACTTAAGCTTCTGTAAAGGTCTATGAAATCTGCATCTTCCACCAATTACTCTTCTCTGGACAACGTGATTGATGTCGCTGTTGTCGGCGGTGAAAATCATCATCAGGAAAATTATTCTCCCCCGGAAATTAGGAGCAGTGCAATTATCCCGCGCCAAGGAAACCTCTCTGGCATTCTCGACCTTCTAAATAAGCAAAGTTTCACAGTAGTAGTTAAGGAAGTAGAAGACAAACTTAAGGTTGTCAATCAAACGCTGGGAATGCTCGACAATATCCTGGAGAGCGAGGGATTTGATGCCATACTCAACGAGATGTTGCAGTCGATCACCCTCAAAACAGGGGAATTGCTGAATGCCGATCGCACCACGATATTTTTATTAGACGACGAAAAAAATGAACTCTGGGCGATCGTTGCTAAAGACGAAAATGGCAAAAACCTAGAAATCAGAGTTCCCGCCCATGTAGGCATTGCCGGAGAAGTAGCCACGTTCCAAAAAGTGGTTAATATCCCTTACGATTTTTACAACGACGAACGATCGGCTAACGCCAAAAAATTTGACGAAAAAACGGGCTACCGCACTTATACAATGCTGGCAATGCCCCTGATTAATGAAGACACAAAAGAGTTAGTAGCAGTTGTTCAACTGATTAATAAATTAAGACCAAATCACGAAAAATACCCAACTTTAGACGAACAAATAGACAGGCACGGATTTACTAAAGAAGACGAACAAGTTTTTAAAGAATTTGCTCCCTCGATTCGCCTAATTCTAGAATCGTCCAAATCTTTCTACGCAGCAACTCAGAGACAACGAGCAGCAACGGCGCTGATGAATGCCGTCAACGCTCTTTCTCAGAGCAGTTTAGACTTAGAAGATACCCTAAAAAGGGTGATGGATCAGGCCCAAGAACTCATGAACGCCGATCGCAGCACCCTGTGGCTGATCGACGAAGAGAAAGACGAACTGTGGACGAAAATCCCGATGGGCGGCAACTTGAAAGAAATTCGCATACCCAGAACCGCCGGTTTTGCAGGCATCGTCGCCCAATCTAGCGAACCGCTGCTGATTCCCTTTGACGTGTACGACGACCCCCGCGCCGCCACTTCCAAAGAAGTCGATCAAAAGTCGGGCTACCGCACTTGCAGTATGCTTTGTATGCCAGTCTTTAACTCGGACAAAAAATTGATTGGCGTCACCCAATTAGTTAATAAAAAACGACAAGGAGAATTCCCCCCCTACAACCCGGAAGATTGGCCCCACGCCCCCGAACAGTGGAAAGCGAGTTTCAATCGCAACGACATGGAATTTATGAAGGCGTTTAACATCCAAGCAGGAGTCGCGCTGCAAAACGCCAAACTGTTTGCCGAAGTCAAACAGCAAGAACAAAGACAAAAAGATATGCTGCACGCCTTGACTAACGGCGTGATTTCTACAGATAAAAAAGGCAATATAGTAGCGACGAATCCCAGTGCCCAAAAATTACTGGGTGTCAGCGAGGCAGAATTAGCCGAAGGTCAATCTTTGCGCGAGTTAATTAAGTTAGAAAAAGGCGATTTTGCCAAATGGTTTGATGCGTCTTTGTCTCCAGAAGACGAGAAAGACCGCCAGCAGTATTACCCGGATCAAGTTTTGCTCTCCTGTGAAGCAAAATCCCAGAGTATCAATCTCTCGATTAATTCAATGACCGACGCTACCGACCCCAGCAAGGTCAACGGCGCGTTAGTAGTAATGGAAGATATTAGCAGCGCTAAGCAAGTCAAAAACTTGATGTACCGTTACATGACCCCAGAAGTAGCCGAAGCTTTGTTAGCTTCAGGCGATACTGGATTGGGCGGTAAGCGCAAAAACGTTTCGGTGCTGTTCTCAGATATTCGCAGCTATACCACACTTACGGAAAAATTGCAAGCCGAAGAAGTGGTAGTGATGCTGAATAAATATTTTGAAGTGATGGTAGATGTCGTATTCGAGTACGGAGGGACTCTCGACAAATACATCGGTGACGCTCTGATGGCAGTTTTTGGCTCTCCAGCGCCCCTAGAGGATCATGCTTGGTGCGCCATGCAAACGGCGGTGAAAATGCGGGAAAAACTGGCCCAGTTCAATCGAGAGCGTATGGCACATGGCGAATTGCCGATCGGCATCGGTATGGGCGTACATTCTGATGAAGTTGTCAGCGGCAACATCGGTAGTAGCAAACGCATGGAATTGACTTCTATAGGAGACGGCGTAAACCTCGCCTCTCGGTTAGAAGGCGCTAGCAAGCAGTACGGCACCGACTTGATCATCAGCGACAATACTTACAGAGATTATGCCGATCGGCTGTACGTGCGAGAACTCGACTTTATTACTGTCAAAGGCAAAAGCGAACCCGTAATCGTTTACGAACTCATTGGCATCCGCGAGGGATACTCGCCAGTGGGCAAGTCACTCACCGAAACACAGCAACAAATTGTAGAACATTACACCAAGGGGCGCGAACATTACAAAACTCCAGTTAGCCAAAGACTCTCAGAAAGTGAGGTGAAAAACATCTTAAAGGATGTCGCCGAAATGCCGGAGGCAGAGATTAAGAAACTGTCCTACAATCTAGAGCAACAGTTGGAACACGAACTCAAGAACCTGTTATATCAACTGAAAAAGCTGTCAGAGTACGACCCAAAAAACCTGTCCGAAGCAGACAAACTCATCGTACTGTTGCAGCCAGAAATCCAACTGCTGAAATTGGAAGGCATCAAAAACCTCTCGGAAGACGAAGCCAAAATGCTGCTGCAAGCAAAAATCAAGCCCCTATCAGCAGATGATATTAAATACTTGCAAGAAGGCGAAGTCAAAAAGCTGTTGGAAGCAGACATCTTAGAACCATCAAATCCCCAAATCAAGCGGCTGAAACCGGCAGAGATCAGGCAGCTATTGCAGGCGAAAATTAAAAGTCGGGCTTGCGAGACAGTTGCAGAAATGTTAGATGAGGAATTTGAAAACCTGGGACTTGATCGAGTGAAAAAACTGCTGAGCGAGTTTAAGAAATCCTTAGAACCAAAAGCCAAACAAGCCTTTAAAGACGCTGAACGCGAATTTAACGCCGTTCTGGAAGTTGACCCGAAAAACAAGGCAGCTAAATTGCACGTCGATCGCTGTATGTTATTTCAACATCGGTTTTCAGACGTACTCAACTGGGATGGTGTGTGGAATCTCACAGAAAAATAGCAGTAGCCCACAGCAAATGCTGGCGGTGGCGTCAGGGTTCCGGATGGGGGCGATCGCGATCGGGGGTGCGGCTCCCATCCCACCACCAATTAACCTGAATATCCTATTGAGGTAATGGTAAATAAGCTCCAACAGGTATTATGGTTATATAACCGGATTTGAATTTGCCAGCGAGATGCGGGGGTTTCGCCCTAGGTGTTTCGTTCGCACTACCTACCGCAACAAAATTAGCACTTCTATTATTTGAAGCGCTTAAAAATAGTTAGGACTGGCAGCAGCGTTACCCGGTTTCTGAGAAAAATCTGGGAGAAAGGCGACGAAACATCCGCTCAAAAACCGGGTTTCTCACCCCGCCCGCTTAAGTCTTAATAGCGTTAGCGGCTCCTAAAAAGAGCTGCCTTCGCAGATAGTCAATGTTTTAGTCTTAGATATAGAAAACCACTAGCGTCAGTTATGAATAATTGGAATTCGCAATCGGGAGATGTTGAGTGGGTAGATCAGGTTTACCAACTATTGCTGGAGATTGCTCGGAGCTCCCTGTCAGATATCCCCAGAATCCCGGAAAACATCACTGTTAAGGCTATCCCTCTGATCCAGAAGGTACAAAGCATTCAGCAAAGACCTGACGGGCAAGTGTTCAAATCAGGTTCCTTTTCAGTAAACGATCACGAATGGGTCGATCGAGTCTGCCAACTATTGGTAGAACTAACCAGCGCGTCTTTGTCCGAACAGCCCAAAATGCCGGAAAACCTTGCAGGCAGATCTTTAGCCCTCGCAGATCGAGCACAAAAAATTAAAGAAGATATCGAAGAAAATGCAGCCCAAACCCCAGCAGATGATGAGGACAATTCCTTACAGTCTCCAGACGCGCTGCTTTCCCTCTTGCACCACAGTTTGAAAACTCAGCGCGCCAAAAGCTACAACCCCGATGCCCCCGAATGGCAGCAAGTCTTGAGCCTGCTCGACGTAGTGCAGTCAATTTACAAGCAAATCCAAAATTAAATTCAAGCTTAACTCAGGCCGATCTTTATGGTGTGCGATCGCTGGCTATTAAAGGCAGTTGCTATTTGACATAAAAATTTTTTTGCCCTAGCCCGAACATTTCCGATTATTGCACTTTTGTCAACTACACTAGGTTTAATCGGTTCTAGGGCAAAAGAACATGAGCGGAGAAAACATCGGCGATTTGTCAAAAGAAATATTAGCCGATCGCTATCAGTGCGATCGGCGGCTCGGCAAGCAAGCAGGACGGCAAACTTTACTCGCCCGCGACTTAAAAACGCAACAGCAAGTAGTAGTCAAACTCCTGTCATTCAGCAGCGACTTTAACTGGGAAGACTTAAAACTGTTCGAGCGAGAAGTCGAAACCTTAAAATCCCTATCCCATCCCGCAATTCCCCGATATCTCGACTCCTTTGAAATCGACACGCCCAAGCGCAAAGGATTCGCCCTAGTTCAGAGTTACATCGAAGCCAAATCCCTACAAGAATATCTTTCAGACGGCCGCACCTTCAGCGAAAGCGAAGTCAAACAATTAGCAACAGCATTATTAGACATCCTCGCATACCTGCACCAGCGACAGCCCCCGGTGATTCACCGCGACATTAAACCCAGCAATATTTTACTCAAGAATCGATCGGGCAACAGCGTCGGCAAAGTCTACCTAGTCGATTTTGGTGCAGTTCAAACCCTAGCAACCCAACAAGGAAAAACAGTCACCGTTGTCGGAACTTATGGCTATATGCCGCCCGAACAATTTGGCGGCAGGGCAGTTCCCGCTTCCGACTTGTACAGCGTGGGAGCAACATTAATCGCCTTAATTACCAAGCAGCATCCAGCCGATTTGCCGCAGCAAGATTTGCAGATCGAGTTCGAGCAATTGACCAAACTCAGTCCCGGTTTTACCAATTGGCTGAAGTGGATGACGCATCCGAGTTTAGAATGCCGTCCCGCCTCAGTCCAGAGCGCAAAAGAAGTTCTAGAAAAACCACAGGAAATAAATAAATATTCCCAGACATTGAGACTGGGAAAAACGCTAGATACCTCTAGGTTGTTCAAGAATGCGATCGGGCGCAGCACTTGGATGGGCACTCTAGGTGTAGGAGCTTGTGCAGCAATTTACGGCACCTTTCTTTTGCCGATAGTGGCGACAATTTTCGGAGGATTTATCGGTCTTTTTCTGGGCTTGCTGCTGGGGTTGGGAAACGGAATAATCGTAGGAATTGTGACGCGCTTGTGGTTTTTTCCCCTAACTAATCCCAAACTTCACCGACAGGTTTTAACTGCAATTAGTATTGTACTCTGTACCTCGATAAGCATCGTCTACTTTCGGATAATGGGTTGGAATAAGCTAAACGATTTGAGTTTTGAGATTATTTTCGTGCTAGCACCGTCGCTAATTGCAGGACTGTCAATGGGGGCAAGTAGCAAGTCTATTGCCCGGTGGTATCAAAAAGAAAGTGGACTGTAATCTAAAATTTACAGTTCTGGACTCACTCCGAGCAAATAAACCGGGTTTTTACGAAAAGACGCATTACAACCGCCAGACTCGCTAAACAACCCGGTTTCTGAACCCCGACGCTCCCCTCACACTCAAATTCATGTAAAAAAATATGACTAGCAAAATATTAGCAGAACGCTACGAAGTGCAGCGACAACTAGGAAAACAAACTGGTCGCCAAACGCTGCTGGCTCGTGACTTACAAACTCACGAATTAGTTGTTATCAAACAGCTATTCCTCGGCAGCGATTTTGAATGGCAAGACCTCAAGCTATTTGAACGGGAAGCGGAAACTTTAAAAGCACTTTCTCACCCAGCAATTCCGCGCTACCTCGACTACCTGGAAATTGACGAACTAAACAGTAAAAGCTTTGCCCTGGTACAGACTTATGTAGAGGGAAAAACTTTGCAAGAGCATTTGCGATCGGGGCGTACTTTTAGCGAAAGCGAAGTGAAAGAATTAACTAAATCGCTGTTAGCAATTTTGAATTATTTGCACAAGCAAAATCCGCCTGTTATTCACCGCGATATTAAACCTAGCAATATTTTACTGCATAGCAGATCAGGTAACTCGGTTGGACAAGTTTATTTAGTTGATTTCGGTTCGGTGCAAAACCAAGCTGCAAAATTTGGCGGCACAATTACAGTAGTGGGAACTTACGGATATATGGCACCGGAACAATTTGGCGGGCGCTCGGTTCCGGCTTCTGACCTCTACGGTTTAGGTGCAACTTTAATTTATTTGGTAACGGGTTTGCATCCGACCGAACTGTCGCAGCAGGATTTGAAAATTCAATTTTCCGATCGGGTACCGCAGATCAATCCTACTTTAATAGATTGGCTGGAGTGGATGACAGAACCAAGTTTGTCCAAACGGTTATCTTCGGCTGGGGAAGCATGGCGAGGGCTTAAAAATCCCCGCCTTATCAACAAAAGTCCTATGGTGGTGCTGCAGCCACAAGGCAGCGATATTAAACTTACAAGAAATTCGGAGTTTATAGAAATTGTAATTCCGCCACAAGGCATCGGTTTTGGTTTAATTGCCACGCTTTCGGCTGTGGTATCTGCGAGTCCTGTCTCATTTATAGCAAGGGATATGTTGAGCGATGCGTTAAAGATAAATCCCCAATTTTTTATAATAATATCAGGAAGTTTGTTATGTATGGCAGGATTAAAGTTGATATTTGCACTATTTAGGGAAAGGCGCCTCAGAATTGATCGGCTGCAAATCTCGCATACAAGCAATCTGCTGGGGTTGAGATGGAATCATGCCAAGCCATCTCCCAGAAACGAGATTGGCCAGTTGAAAATTCAACAACGTGAATATAGAAACAGCGGTATTGGTGTAAAAGTTATAAAACTTATGATTTTTGCTTTTTCAATCCCTAGAGAGTTATATCAAACGGCATCATTACTTATGCAGAAGAGCTACTCGGAAGTGAAATTAGGGAAAGTCTATCAGATGATTGTTCAAGCCGGCAACCACAAATATCAGTTAGGACTGAAGGAGGGACTAAGTGAATCAGAAATCAAGTGGTTAGCAACAGAACTAAGCCTGTGGTTGGGTTTGAAAATTAAAATAATTTTGACAGACGGTAAACAGAATAAATGGTTCTGAAAATATCTGTCGATCGCCCAAACAAAGCATTCTCCTCTCAACCTGTGGGATGGGCGTCCAGCCCGTACCTCTCAAACTGTGGGATGGGCGTCTCGCCCGTCGAGTGTATTCTTCCCCCAGCCGGCGACACACTCCCCCGCTTTCGGTCAATCTCATGCAGTATCGATCCCGATCGCCCGTAAAATGCTATCAAAGGGATTTGGCAAGTAGCACTCATCCCAATCATCTGTTAACTTGGAGATATTGTTGTGGACTTATCGCTAATTCCGGCACAGCCGAAACCAGGACTGCTCAACGTCCTCATCGAAATTACCGCCGGTAGCAAAAACAAGTACGAATTTGATAAAGACTTGCAAGCCTTTGCTCTCGATCGGGTGCTTTCTTCCTCAGTCCAATATCCGTGCGACTACGGCTTCATACCCAACACCTTAGCCGATGATGGCGACCCCCTCGACGGCATGGTGATGATGGATGAGCCCACATTTCCAGGGTGCATAATCGCAGCCCGTCCGATCGGAATGCTGGAAATGATCGACGGAGGCGACAGGGACGAAAAACTTTTGTGCGTTCCCGACAAAGACCCCCGCTACGCTCACTATAAGTCCCTCAAAGACGTAGCCCCCCACCGCTTGGACGAAATAGCCGAATTTTTTAGAACCTACAAAAATTTGGAGAAAAAAGTCACGGAAATTCTGGGTTGGCAAGATGTCGATCAAGTCATGCCCTTAGTGGAAAAGTGCATCGCAGCCGATCGCAAATAAGCCCCTAGCCCGCACTCCTCGACTGCAACCCGACTAAAAACTCAGGGGGCCGAACTTAAGGCGCTGCTGCACGTCTAGGGATGTAGTCGAGGAACGGGTAGCTAGAAGGTCAAATCCGTCGTCAATGCTGAGTCACCGGAATAGCATTTCTAAAAACCCCGCCCCGGCCCCAATCTTGAAAAAAATACTACTCCTAGAGTAAGATTAAGCGCAAATTATACCGCTGGGGAATGCGTTCTACGTTTGAGGAAGTTTTACCCGAACAACTCTGGTTCGGCGCTATCTTAATTTCAGAACAAAGAACACGACGGGCAGCCCGCATGATGCAAAAAATAATCTCTCAAGCGTGACATCTCCTACACGAATCGGTAAGGTTGAGAATTCTAACAGCCCAAGTATTAGGTACTCGAATGGTTTCCCGATCAAGGGCTTTATTATAGTACAGATTGCTAAAAAGTAAAAACTAAAAACTAAGATTTCAACTCCCAAGTTCCAGCCCCCAAAGCAAAAAAAAATGCCAGATTCCGCACCCTCTCTACCCAATCCACAGCCTTCCGATCACAAAGCCACTATGGAAAATAGTCCTTTGACCGAGTTTGTCGTTCAGTTTTGGGGCGTGCGGGGCAGCATCGCCACCCCCGGCACCAAAACACTGCGCTACGGAGGCAACACCTCCTGTGTAGAAATGCGCTTGGGCAAAAAACGTTTGATTTTTGACGGTGGTACGGGCCTGCGAGTTCTGGGCCTCAATCTGCTGCGGCAAATGCCGGTGGAAGCCCATATGTTTTTCAGCCACACTCACTGGGATCACATTCAAGGGTTTCCGTTCTTTACTCCCGCCTTTATCCCAGGGAACTGCTTTCACATTTACGGTGCGATCGCCCCCAACGGCACTACAATCAAACACCGTCTTGCCGACCAAATGGTGCACCCCAATTTTCCCGTCCCCATCCAGGTGATGCAGTCAGACCTCAAATTCAACGATTTGACCCCTGGGGATATTCTCGAACTCGACGATGTGAAAATCGAAACTGCACTGCTGAACCATCCCAACACCGCGATCGGATATCGAGTCACCTGGGAGGGACACACAGCCGTCTACTGCACCGATACAGAACACTTTCCCGATCGCCTGGACGACAACGTGTTACACCTAGCTCGCAACGCCGACGTGCTGATTTACGACGCCAACTACACCAACGAAGAGTATTACGACTTCAAAACCCCAAAAGTCGGCTGGGGACACTCGACTTGGCAAGCAGGAGTAGAAATAGCCAAAGCTGCTGGAGTCAAAAAAATTGTGATGTTTCACCATGATCCGGGTCACGACGACAATTTTCTCGATCGTACAGAAGCAGAGGTGCAGGCAGTTTTCGCCAATAGCTGCTTAGCCCGCGAAGGCATGAGCATACCAGTGATTTAACCAAAAATAAATTCAGAATTATGAAACACGAAAAACCCCGCAAACGTCGCAGAGTAGGCTTGCGAGGGCTTTACTCAACGTTGCTAGTATTGATAATTATCTGTTGTACCTGCGGCGGATGGGTTGCAGCTCAGACTGCCTATTCTGGTACTCCCGCGCGACTTGCTCAGGTTTCTTCGATCGAGGATACTGGTACGGTCGATCGTATCCCCGAACGCTACCAACTCGGACAGCAACTGTATTTAGAAAACTGCGCCACCTGTCACATCGCTTTACCGCCGCAAGTATTACCTACAGAAACTTGGCGCAGATTGCTGCAAGATCCCCAACACTACGGACAAACCCTCAAACTGCTAGTAGACCCGCCCCGCATCCTAGTATGGAACTACCTGCAAACTTTTTCCCGTCCCCAAGCAAAAGACGAAGAACTCGCCTACCGAGTCGCCAGTTCTCGCTATTTCAAAGCACTGCACCCCAAAGTCAAGCTGTCACAACCCGCAAATATCAGCAGTTGCGTTACTTGTCACCCCGGTGCATCTCAATACAATTTCCGCAAGCTTACCGCCGAGTGGCAAAACTCTCCGTAACGAAGATTAAGTTCGTAATTATATCCGAGTGCGAGCGAGACGATCGCACTAACCAGAAAACGGCGATCGCATTCTGACCTAGAGACTTATCCAAAGTGTGGGTGCGATCTTTCAATTTGTGCTTACTGGGCATCGCACCTTACAAATAACCTCTGGCTTTACCCTCATCAATAACTCTGACGGCTAACGGTGAAGTTGTGCGACTGCCGATAACGTCTGTTGCCAAACCGACCAAACTTGCTAGTGGATTCCCAGCGAGTGGTTAGCTGCTGCTTGAGTGGCATACAAGTAAAAAATCTGTGCCTTTAACTACTTTTTGAGCAATTGTTATGATATCTTAACTTTACCGGAGGCTAGTTCCGACAATTTAAGAAGCCTGGTTATCAAGTAACCTAATTTATGATTGACAGTAAAAAAATTAAACTGAAATGGGAAAGTTATTGGTTTAAAACCTTTGGGAGATGGCGATCGTGTCCATTGAGCTGCCCCGTAGACAGACCTCATCCTAGGCATATTGTTTGGAGTTGGATTGGCAGTTTTTTGGCAATTACTGCAACGTCCTATCTTGCTGTAAAAACTAATTCTCCTTTACTAATGGCTCCGTTTGGCGCTACAAGCGTTCTGATCTTTGGTGTCCCTGACAGCCCTTTGGCTCAACCCCGGAATGTCATTGGGGGCAATTTCTTCGCTGCTCTCACCAGTTTAATGATTCTGCATTTTCTTGGTTCTTCTCCCTGGGCGATGGGAATGGCTGTTTCTAGTGCGATCGGAATTATGCAGCTTACCAGAACTCTACATCCGCCTTCGGGAGCAGTTGCCTTAGTCGTCATGATGACCCAACCAGACTGGAAATTTTTGCTAACACCTGCTTTTGAGGGCTCAATAATCTTGGTCTTGTGCGCCGTCATCTTTAATAATTTAGCGGCAGAAAGGACGTATCCCAACCACTGGTTATAGCATTGTCTTTAATTTTCTCATCCTTCTCTCGGGAGCACTACCCAAAATCTGGATGCTCCCTCGATTCCGACTTCCTTCTTCCTTCTTTCTTCCATCCGTTACATCCCGATTCACTGCGAGTTGCCGAACTTCCTGCTGCTAGATCAATCAAAAAACACTGATTTGTCCGGCGTTGGTCGAGATCCCTTTTGAAAGCGTTCCCAGGACTCCTTTAACTGAGTCGGCGCTGGATATTCTTTATCGTAAACCACCAGGACATTCGTCAAATTCCGTCCCGGCGGCAATAAAATCTCCCCTTGATGAGCCAAACCCACCGAAGCGCCCCCGTCCAAATTCATCGCTTCAAAACAGCCGATAGCTTGCATAACTTTAGCTTCTGCTTCCAAAGACAAACTATCCAGAAAAGTCACCAACAATAACTTATCTCTGGAAGCCGGAAAGCCGATCGCCGTTCTCGATCCTACGCCCAAAACATGAGAATCTTTAAAACCTTCCGATAAAGGAGACAGCCAAACTTTCCCCCCTTTAACCAATCTTGGCCCGCAAGTCAGAGAAAACCACTGTTGACTCCAATCCGGCTTACCTTCAGTTCTAGCCGTCACCATTTCCAATTGATTTCCCGCTTTAATTCCCAAAGTCGTGCCGTAATTTTCCCATCGACTATATTTCAGATACTTACCGGCCGCCACCATATTTCCCAGCACAGATTTCTGCTCATCTTTACCAAAAAAAGTTCCGTTAGCAACAACAGCAGCCCGGTAACGCGACACCATACTTTCAAAAGGTTCGTCGCCCCGCGTGACTTTAGAAGTATTTGCAAAGTCTGCATTATTAGCTAGCCAAATTGTGATATAAATTTCTGGGTCTGCGAGGTCAATAGTTGTTAGATAAAAACTTGCGCCAGCTACATTTTGGCTGCTGACTTGTACAGATTTTGCTTGCTTAGCAGAACGTTTGATAATTTGAGGTTGAGACGGTTGCGTAGGCGGAGAATTTTCGGGCGATTTTACAATAGGATTACTCGGCAGAGGTTGATGGGTTTTTGCCGATTTTACAATGGGATTGTTAGGGAGATGTGGAGGAGTTTGATTTGATTGTATACTTGATACAAAAGCGAGTGACTTTTGCCACAGTTGACCCGCCAGAGTCAAGAAACTATCTCGGTTTTGGGCGATCGCAAAATAGTCAGCCACAACCCGCGCCAAAGCGATGCCCGTTAAAAATAAAAAAGTGCGCCGCAGCATCGGGCGACAACCTTCAGACTGTTTGGGTTTAGACATAAAAAATCTCAGCTAGGATAGCGAACAGTTTCCTATGGCTGTGACTACAATGGGCGGGCGATCGCCTGAATTCTGAAACTACCAGTAGCAAGGTGCTCCATCGCGCACCTCACCACTAATTCACAACTCAAAACTATTTGCCTAGCCGGTATTCCGCATCCCCGCAGCAATTCCATTAATCGTCAGCAGAGCTCCCCGCAACAATTCACCCTTGCTGTAACGCGAGTGAATCACCCCCGGAACCCCGCCACTACCGTGCTGCCGCAAGCGTTTCAGCAACGAAACCTGCAACAAACCCAAAGGCACAATCGTCGCATTTCGCAACTGCACCGATCGCTGCAGCGATGGATCTTCGTCCAACAAACGTTGGTGTCCGGTAATCGTTAAAACCAAATCGCGAATCAAGTGAAATTCGGCAGCAATTTGATCAAATAAAGCCTTAAAACGCTCCTTATCAGCCGGCAAACCTAACTCCTGCACGTAGTGTTCTGCAATCTGCAAATCCACCTTAGATAAAGTCATTTCCACCTTAGAAATTACCATTCTAAAAAATGGCCATTTCAAGTAGAAATACTGCAAAAGTTTCATGTGTTCTTCCGGTTCCTCCAGCAAAAACTCTTGCAAAGCTGTGCCGACACCGTACCAAGAAGGCAGCAAAAAGCGGCTTTGAGTCCAGCTAAACACCCACGGAATTGCTCGCAAACCGCTGATGTCTTTTTTGCCACCGCGCCGGGCCGGACGAGAACTAATTTGCAACTGGCTGATTTCTTGAATCGGGGTAACTTGGTGGAAGAAATCAACTAAATCCGGCTGCTCGTAGATTAAATGGCGGTAGTGCGATCGCGATTTCGCCGACAACTCCTCCATAATCTCATTCCAAGGGTCGATGCCATCAAAACCAGTGTGCAGCAAACTAGCTTGAATTACCGCCGCCGCCACAGTTTCCAAATTGTAAAGCGCCAACTCCGGCAAAGAATATTTAGAAGCCAAAACCTCGCCTTGTTCGGTAATCTTAATTCGCCCGCTAATACTCTTTCCAGGCTGAGCCAAAATTGCCTTGTAAGCAGGCCCGCCGCCTCGCCCTACAGAACCGCCTCGGCCGTGAAAAATCCGCAACTCTACATTGTATTTTTCCGCAACCATTTGCAAAGCCTTTTGAGCTTTGTGGATTTCCCAATTGCTGCTGAGAAAACCCGAATCTTTATTGCTATCGGAATATCCCAGCATCACCTCTTGCAATTTGAGAATTTCGATTGGGCATTTGAGATTTTCTGCGTTTTTTACCGCTAGTTCCTGCGCGTATCCTCCTGCTAGCAAAGCTCGATAAAGTGGCAAATCAAATATTTGCTGCATAACTTCCGGCGCTTTTTTCAAATCTTCCACAGTTTCAAACAGGGGAACTACTTGAATGCTGCTAATTCCTGTCGCCGGATCGTAAATTCCGGCTTCTTTTGCTAACAACAAAACCGCCAGTAAATCGCTGACATCGTGGCTCATGCTAATGACGTAAGTTTCACAAATTTCAGGACCAAACTCCTGCTGCATTTGCCGCAATATTCGGAAGGTATTGATGGTCTCGCAAGTTTTGGGAGAAAAGGGCAATTCTGCTGGAATTAAAGGGCGGCGAGTTTGCAGCTCCGTTGCCAGCCAAATAATTCGATCGCATTCCGACATTTGATTGTAAGGCTTGGGCAAAATTTGCAAGTATTCAGCAATTTCGCTCAAAGCGTCGGAGTGTACTGTTGACTCTTGGCGGATATCTAGGTAAGCCAAATTAAATCCGTAAATTTCTACTTGGCACAGCAGATTTTCCAAGTCCCGACAGCTCAAACCTGTTTCCACTAAATTGCGCTCGATGAGCTGCAACTCGGTCAAAAACTCAGTACCAGATCGATAAAGCCCCGACATTCCGGGATGTTCTGACAAAGCTTCGCGTTCCCGCTGCAACTCGTCTCCTTTGTAGAGTCGCCAATTGCGATCACGCGTATTTTCCAGTCGCTGCTGCACGTAGGCCAGCTTCAACCGATAAGGTTCTTGGCGGTAGCGAATTGCCCATTGCTCGTAAACCTCCGGGAATTCCGATTTGTCGCGATCGAGAGATTCGAGCAATTCCGGCAGCACGTCGCTCCAGTGCAGCGACAAACTCAAAAGTTCGTTCAGCCGCTTCACGGCGTTGATGTACTTACACAGCACCAAATGGCGCTGATAACAAGCGGTTTGCCAAGTAACTTTCGGAGTCACAGAAGGATTGCCGTCTCTGTCGGAACCTACCCAAGAACCAAATTTGCAAAAATTGTAACTCGGCGGTTTCAGATAAGGATAAGAAGCTTGCAGCGCTTGCTTGAGTCGGTGGTAGAGTTCTGGAATTGCATCAAACAACACTTCATCAAAGTAGTGCAGAGTGTACTCCACCTCGTCAAGCACAGTCGGCTTGAACTGGTGCAGTTCATCAGTGCGCCACCATAGGCGAATTTCTTCCATCAGTTGCTCTTGGAGAGCGGCTGCTTCCCAGCAAGACACCGGATAGGGGCTTTGAGAGTCGGCCCCCAGTACCTGAAATTTCTCGTCAACTTGGTCTAGCTGTTGGAGAATCTTCGCCATTCGTCGCTGTTTGGTGCGGATCGTGTGGCGAACAATTTCCGTCGGGTGAGCAGTGAATACCAAGCGGATGTCTAACTGATCGATCAAGCGCTGGATTTGCTGGCTGGGCACGTTCAAGCGCAGCAGCATCGGGAACAGTTGGTGAAAAGTGCCGGCATCACGAGTGATCATCTCGTTGCTGTCTGCCTTGCTCAAAGCCATTTGAGCTGGGACTGGGCCTTCCCGGTGGCGCGGGCGATCGGGGGCATCAGTTGCTTGTCCGGGCAGCTTAGAAAACATCCGCCCACCAGCATCGTTGCTGCTAACGTAAGCTAGCTGTTGGTCTCGCTGTTCGTAGTGCTGTTCGACAATGTTGATCAACTGAAAATACAGTGCAAAAGCCCTAGCGGCCCGGATGGCGGCGTTGAGGTCGAGCTTTTCGATTAGCTGTACGACATTCGACTCGCGAAAGTGAGTGGCCTGTCCCTCGGCGGAATTGACCGATCGCATTTGTTGGAGCAAATCCACCAATTCCTGCCCGCACTCCTGTCGCAGCACCGATTCCCACAAGTCCTCTACAACTTTGAGGCGATTTCGCAGAAACAGGTCTGATTTTGAGTAAGCGGGAGAATGGGAAATAGATGTTGTATCAATAGCCTGTTCTGAAGACTGGAGGACTGAACTCATCGGGCTGTTCCTCAATAGCTGCGGGTGTCAAGAAAATTGTATGGTTTAGTTTCGCCTAAAACACTTTTGTTTGCAGTCAAATTTGAGACAACTTATTGCAACGTAGAAAGTAGAAGGCACTTATGTAGAAAGTATAAGGAAAGATTAATTTTTAAACCACAGATTGTACCTATTGTCAAGCTTTTATATCAGTTGACTGGCGATTTTAGATTTTAGACGCTCGGCCTGAGACGTTCGGCGAGCGGTCAGTTGAGTCGCGCTAAGTCGAACAATTTGAGATTTACTCCCAAGATGAATCTGGGAAGTTGAAATTGGGTCGAAAATTTTTCTCTCTCCCCGACAAAAGTCGGGGACTGGTATCCGTTTTTGGGCGGGGTCAAAAAAATTAACTTCTAGCAGCAGCATCCTTCCTTGGGCTTTCTAATCCTGTGATTGAGGAAAGTTGAGTACGGGAAGGCGCGAACCCCGAAAGACTTCTTCGCTTTCAACGCCGATCGACGCAACAAACTCAGCAGCAGCTTTAGCCGCCACCAACCCGCCCAGCATGGGTAAAGCGACCAAGCTCAACAAAATATCTGAGGGAACTGGCAATTTTGGACTCTCAGGTGTTTGATTTTTGAGCAAGTCTTGGTTTTCCGACGGCATAAATTCCTCCTGTGTCAATCCATAATCCTCAGTTTACAAGCCAAATAATGATCTTGACCGCTGCTTTCTGACTAATAACTTCTGAGATCAAATCCGGTGACATCCGACGAAAGATATCCTGCAAGCGATCGTCCCCGCGTAGCCAAGTCTATAAATATCTTCTCGCGAGATATTAAGCTCGCACTCGGAAAAAACGCTTTGTATAAAATCGGGATACTCCCCGAATGCGATCGTCGATCGTGCGACTCTCTCCGCGGAGCATGACGAAACCACAGCACTACAGTCGGAAAATAATAGACATTTCCGGAAAAGCCAGTCTTGAACAGGCAGGATGCCTGTTCCACAAGAATTATGAGAGAGATCTAATTATTATTCGGATGCAAACGGAAACGATATGACTAATAACGAATAACTTGTTGCTTGGCTTAATTTGGGCCTATCTGTGCCAAAATGTCGAGGTATTATCAAAAAAATATTCCCCAACGGCTCGAAGCCGAGGGGATAGAAGGCAAGACACTGAGTCCAGCATGGCTTAAACCAGACCAAACGGTTAGGCTCGGCAAATCCAATAATTGTCCGTAAAATCTGTAACTGTGCTATTTCTAGAAAACAAAACCAGCTTTGGCAAAATTTAGAGTTTCATGTTGAATGCGAACGGGAGCATATTGGCAGACAATCCATCAAGCGCCTCGCAGTGGGCGCAAGAAGCTTTAGGGCTTCCCGAAGTTCAAGTACAAGCGCGTTTGCGGGGAAATCACCTGCACATTTTGTGCGAAGCAGCGCAGTGTCCGTCTCAAGAATTGGTGACGGCGAGATTTACCAACGCCCTCGAACACACTGATTTAACGCAACTGCTGCCCGATCGACCTAAAATTTATCAGTTGTTTCTGTGCGGCCGCAAAATCGGTTCGCGACAAAATGACTGGACAGTCCGGCTCGATTGCAGCAGTCCCAAGCGACAGCAACAGCAACAGCCACAGCAACCGGAACCAAAAGTTGCTGAAGTGCCGCCGCCAGCGAGTTCCCCCGACGAACCGCCAGCAAGCCTTAAAAGAGGCGGATTTTTCGGCAAATTTAAGAATGACAACCAGAAACTCAAACAGACACCAAAACCGATAGAAACAGCAGCCCACCCGCCGCAAGTACGGGAAGAACTGGATTTTGACGCCGAAAGTCTGCCCATCGCCTCCCGCATTCAATACCCAGAAGCTTTTGAAACTTCCCCCGTGACGATCGACACTTCCGCTGCTGCGACGAGGGAAGTTGTCGGTTCCGCCGTTCCCCCGCAGCAGAAAGCGAACCGTGGCGCGGTGGCTTTGATTCAATCCCCCCAAGCTGACTCAGGCGAGGGCGATCCTGATGGAACATTGACAGTTTCGCCGGAAACGTTGGCGCGCCGGGGCTATCCAGATGCGATCGCCAGCTATCTCAGCGAAATCCTCGGGCCGATGGGAGTTTCGGTGAAAGTCAGCATTCGCGAAAAAGAACTCAAAACCAGCCGAGAAACCCTGCCGGTGAATGGGCCGGAAAATATCCAGCCCAAAGAACGCCGACTGCTGGTGCTGTGCGAGTCAGCCTACAGCCCCGACCCCTCATTGCTGGCCGAACCCATCGCCGGCCGGCTGCGGAAACTGCAACTAGAGGATTTCCGGGAAGCAGTCATAGCCAGCCAAGTCAGCGGCGAAGCGAAGCCGGACTGGCTGCTGCGAGTGGATTTGACTTCGCCCGACAAAATTCTCAAGGAATGGGCCAGGTGGGGAGACGTACAGTCGATCGCCAAACTGCTAAATCAACACTTGGCTGCATCAAGAGTCGAAGTGCGGGCCACCCTCAAAGAAGCAACCCTCCACCTGTTTTGCAGCAAAACTGCCAAAAAAGGACAAAAGCCTAAACGGCAAGAATACCCCGACAAGCAGCAAACCACCGACGCGATCGCCCCTTTGTTAGCCTCCTTTGCGCCCCAAGGCATCCGCGCTGCTACTATCTACGGCGTAGAACCCGCCAAGGACTCTCAGGCGGCGCCGGAGTCCCCGGTGTGGATAGACTGGGTGGACTTGCCTGCCGCCCACCACCCCGACTTGGCGGCAAACGCTAGAACGCTGGCAGTCGAGGGCGACCAATTGGCTTTGACTTTTTTATTGAACAGGTTGCTCAACCCCAATCTCAGACGCAAGCTCGAAACAGGAGGGATTCGGGCTGTCGTGCTGCAAAAAGCTAACGTGCTGCACGTCATGACAGAAGCTCTGACTTGCCCTTCTCAGTCGAAGGTAGGCCCGCCGGTGGTCAAATTTTTGCGGCACTTACAAATTCCGGGAGTGGCAGGGGTGCGAGTGTACGGACGCCGCGCCGGCCAGAAACTGCCCCTGTGGCGCTACGCCATCGATCTCAGAACGGTTGTTGACGAGGAATCAGCGGCACCTGCACCGGTTCCCTCGCAAGTGGCTGTGTTGGAAAAGGAACCGGTGCCGGAGTTTGCGCCGGCGGAGGATGGGAGTTTTTCGGGCTTGGGCGACAATTTGGTGTTCGATGCTCCAGCGCCCAATTCCTGGCGGCCCCGCTTCAAAATCAGACTCCCCGGATACAATCTGGGCGAGCAGTTAGTTCAAGCTGCGGTGCAACCGCTTGTCGCTTCGGGTTTGTTTGTTCCCAACGATGGTTTATCAACGAATGCTGCTGCGCCCGGTGGCGTGAGAGCCGATCGCGCGGCGCGAATGGCTTTGATTTGGGCGATCGCCGGCTGTCTGCTGACTTTCAATACCGATTGGCTCCTCGGTCAATTTCTGCAATCTGCGACGGTCAGTCAAGCTCCTAGCGCTTCCGAAGTTTGCAGCGGCCCAAATTGTCAAAATTCATCCCCCAAGGCTGTGGAAGACGTTACAGCCCAACTTCCGAAGGCAAACCCGAAACCAATTCCCGCTGCTGAGGAGGTGAATTTGCCTCAAACTCCGTTGCAGCAGTCGCCGGAAGCCAACCGGGAAGAAGCTTTTAATGGCTCTGGGTTTACGAAACCCGGCAATACTAGCGTTCCTGTAGCTGATGTTTCTGCTCCTCCGGTGTTCCCGACTTTGAGGAGCGAGCAGCTTGACGACCAAATAGCGCGCTATCAAGAGTATATCCACCTGCACAAAAAACCGCCGGATATTTTAATCGTCGGTAGTTCGAGGGCGCTGCGCGGTATCGACCCGGCGGTTTTGGAAACCGCTTTGGCAGCTTCGGGCTATCCGGGGCTGAGGGCTTACAATTTTGGGGTTAATGGAGCTACTCTCCAAGTTGTAGATTCGCTCATCCGCCGGATTTTGCCGCCGCAACAACTGCCGAAATTGCTGGTGTTGGCTGACGGGGCGAGGGCTCTCAACAGCGGGCGGCCGGATTTGACTTTTAGTGCGATCGCTTCTTCGGAAGGTTACAGGCAATTGAGCCGGGGTAGTTTTCTGATCCGCACCAATCAATTAGAATCCGAAACATCGAAGGAAAGCGCCAACAATCCGGTGGCGACTGCGACTGAATTGGTGAACAATTTGGGAGAAGCTCAAGCTAATGTTCAGCAATTGGTGAGTCAAAAGTTGGTTGAGGGTTCTGCAACTTACAAAAAGCGCGATCGACTTAAAGGGTTTTTGCGATCGATCGTTAATCCCTCAGCCCCTGTTGCAACCGACAGCCCCCAAACCGCAGCCCTGGGTGAACAAACAAGGGAAAATAATGCCCAGCCAACTGCTGTGAGTAAACCAGTCAGCGAGTATCAACCAAATGGCTTTTTGCCGATCGATATACGCTTCAATCCCGAAACTTACTTTCAGAAGCACCCGAAAGTATCTGGTTATTACGACTCCGACTATCAAAATTTTAAATTGGTAGGGGAACAAGCTCTAGCACTCAAAAATCTGATCGAATTTACCAAAGTTCGCAACATCAATCTCGTGTTTGTGAATATGCCTCTGACTGAAGATTATTTAGACCCTGTGCGGACAGGTTACGAACAAGAATTCCGGCAATATATGCAAGAATTAGCAGCTCAAAGCGGACTAATTTTTCTAGATAAGAGTTTATTGTGGCCCCAGGCGCGGGAATCTTTTTCCGACCCCAGCCACCTCAACCGTTACGGTGCTGTTGCAGTTTCTAAGCGCTTGGCTCAAGATCCCATGATTCCCTGGCCGGCGAAACAGTAGTTTTGACTTTAGAGTTGTGAGTTATTTTAGAAGTTAAATGAACCCAGCGTGTCGAGTGCTGCGCGACTATCTCAAAACTATTCTTTCCTGCGGCTGGATAATGAAAATGAAAAGATTGATATTTCCAGAAAATAGCAAAAATCAACAGATCAAAAGTCTAAGAAAAAATTGGCCTTTGATATTTTTTATATTATCTTTAGCATTTTTCTGTTTCAGTTTGTATAAAGGTTTCTTTTTACCTTTAGCTTTATCATCTGGGCCGCCCAGCAACGAACAAAGTAGCGAACAGCCAACTCTGGCCCCCTTTGAAGAGGTTGTCAAAGACGCGCAAAAGTTAGAGGGATTATTTACTCTTTACCGCAATCAAGCAACTGATAAAGTATATCTGGAAATTAAACCGCAACAACTCGACAAAAAGTTCCTGTGCTTTGTGACATTGGCATCGGGTTTGGGGGAGTCGGGCATTTTGAGCGGAATGCCGATCGGCGATTTCTTGTTTCAACTGCGGCGCGTCCAAAATAACGTGCAGTTTGTGATCCCAAATATAAATTTTCGCACAAGTCCGGGCGACCCGCAAGCAGGTTCCGTAGCGCGGGGATTTAGCGACTCGATTCTCTATTCTTTGCCTCTCAAAAGCATTCATCCGCAAAGACAAACTCTGCTGATCGATTTAGGCGATTTGCTGATGAGCGAAAAACGCGATTTACCAGGGGTAAAAGCGATTTTGCCGATGCTTTTGGGTTCTTCTTACTCGATCGATGCAGACAAGTCTTCTTTTAAAGATGTTAAAGCGTTTCCGCTGAATGTGGAGATTGCTTCTGTCTATGGTTTTTCTAGCGATAATGACAGTGAAGTTAACTATTTACCTTCGATTCCTGACAGTCGGGCTTTTAACCTCCGCATTCACTACAGCTTCTCGGAAGTGCCACTAAATAACGGCTACCGCCCCAGACTGGCGGACGAGCGAGTGGGCTATTTTCTTACAGCATATAAGGACTTTTCTGACAAGAGCAGCCGGGAGCCTTTTGTGCGCTATATCAATCGCTGGCATTTGCAAAAGCAAATCCCGACAGCGCCGATGTCGCCTCCGGTACAGCCGATCGTCTTTTGGATTGAAAATAATGTGCCTCCCGAATACCGAAACGCAATTCGCGAGGGCGTTTTGGAGTGGAACAAAGCTTTTGAAAAGGCAGGTTTTAGTGAGGCAATTCAGGTTAAACAAATGCCGGACAATGCTAAATGGGACCCGGCTGACGTTCGCTACAATACTATCCGCTGGTCGAGTTCTTTTGAGCCTCAGTTTGCCGGCATCGGGCCGTCTCGCACTAACCCGCTGACGGGGGAAATTTTGGATGCTGACATTCTGTTGGATGCTAATGTTGTCCGGGAAATCAAACAGGGTTATCGGGCTTTGGTGGAACAAAATAGATCGCTATCTAAGAGTTTTCAAGGCCGAAACGGTTCTAATACCAATCCCTGTCAGTTTGGGATGTATTCTCGCTATTTAAATGTGCTAGAAAATGGGAATTTAGGAAAAAATGGCGGGGAAAATGATCGAGGTGGAATGGCTGATGATTTGCCGACTTTGGTAGAAAGATACCAAGAGCAAAAGCGCTCGCCTTTATCGCGGTTGATGTCGAGTTCGGATATGTGTTTTGGGTTGGAATCTAGCCGCCAATTTGCGATGGGGGCCATGTCGATGGATCTGTTGCAAAATGCAGCGCCTAGCAGTCCGACAATTGACAATTATGTGAATGAATATATCCGATTTTTGACAGCCCACGAAGTCGGTCACACTCTCGGTTTGAGGCACAATTTTCACGGGAGTACGATGCTGCAACCGGAGGATTTGAACAATACTCAGGTAACTCGCACCCAAGGTATGGTGGCGTCGGTGATGGATTATGTGCCGATTAATTTGGCACCTGCCGGAACTGTCCAGGGCGACTATTTTCCAACGATTGTAGGGCCTTACGACGATTGGGCGATCGAGTACGGTTACAAGGTGATTGGCGGCGTAAACCCGAACAGCGACTTACCAGCGCTGCAACAAATTGCCAGCCGCGCTGCGGAACAGCAATTAGCTTACGCGCCGGATGAGGATTCTGTTGATATTCTCGATCCCGCTGCAAATACTTTCGATCTCAGCGCGAATATGCTGAGGTATTCGCAATGGCAATTGGATAATGCGAGGGCGATGTGGAAGCGTTTAGAACAGCGAACTCCGGTTGGGGAAGACGGTTATAACGAACTGCGGGTGATGTTTGATTCGGTGTTCGGGTATTATGTCAACCAGGTGATGAATGCGACTTTGTATGTGGGAGGACAGTCGTTTAATCGGATTCGCCCTGGAGATACTAATGCGAAGTTGCCGTTTGTGCCGATCGAACTTTCTCAGCAGCGAGAAGCTTTAGCAACCCTTGAAAAGTACGTTTTTGCACCGGATGCGTTTAGTTTTGCGCCGGAGTTGCTCAACAAATTGGCGCCTTCGCGCTGGGAGCACTGGGGAAGTCCGGCTTTGGTGTTTCCTCTAGATTACCCGATCGGCGATCGAATTACTTTTTTGCAGCGGTTTGTGTTGCGGGTTTTGCTATCTCCGATGCGCTTGGCGAGGCTGCGGGATGCGGAGTTGAAATCAGCACCGGAAACTGCTTTGAGGTTGCCGGAAGTGTTGGATACTGTGCAAAAGGATATCTGGCAAGAGGTTTTGCAGCCGGAAAAGAAGATGCAAATTTCGACTTTTCGCCGTTCTTTGCAACGGGAACATTTAGCGATTTTGATCGGAATGGTGCTGCGAAAAACCAGTGTTCCAGAGGATGCGCGAAGTTTGGCTTGGTATGAGTTGCGGCAGTTGCGGGAGGGTTTGAGCAAGAGTATTCGCAATTTGGATCGGAATGCGGATGCTTATACCCGGGCTCATTTGGAGGAAACGCGCGATCGAATTTCTAAGGTTTTGAATTCGCAAATTCAGTCGAATTAATCTTATAGTTAGGTTCTCGTCGCAGTAATTCTGTGACGAGTTCCTAATTCAAGTCCGCATCAGTTTGGTAGCGCACATTCACGATCGCCAATGCGCTTTCGTCGCTTATCGCTTAGCTAGTTGTTGCTTTAAATCCCGGATCGCAGCGCTGGTGTTGCGTTGCTCAGCAATTTCTACACAGCGGGCGATCGCACTTCTCGGTTGCGATACTTCAGACGCGGAATTGAGCCGTCTCCCGGGCGATCGTACAAACTCTGATAATCTTGCCCGGTTTCAGGTAAGCGTATTACAGAACGCGCAAACCATTGAATTTTTTATGGTGAGACGAGGGCAACCATGGTCTAAGCTCGCTTTTACAGCCATTGATTTTAATGATAACAAGAGTGGTGCGGGCGATCGTAAGGCATTGAGTGCGATGGAGCTTCACCTGTCGTTCAAACAGGATCACGGAAAAGGGGAATTTTTTAACCTTCTCCTTTACCGGATGCAGAGAAATTTTGCATCTCAAGGATAGCTTAGATCCATGCCGATGCACCCTTAGAGGTTATCGAACCATTTATCTTTAATTGCCGTCTCGCCCACAGGAACTACTTTAAGGGCAACTTTCTCTTTCATTTTCATCTCAGCAACAGCAACTAAGAATCCTGGATAACTACTAGGGTTAGATGCGATCTCTAGAGCTATTTCGTCCGGAATAGTCCGACTCGTAATTTCTCGGTTAAGCCGATGAAAAGCATAAGGTTCAAATATTACTCCTTTGGCATAACTTCTTTGAATAACATCACGAACTTCATCCCAAAGTGAATAATCATTCACTAAAAACTCTAGAGACATATCTTGGCAAATCTTGAGAATTAATGCGTCTGAGCTATCATACTCCTTCAAGTATTTTGAATAGAGCAATTTGCGAGTCTTAGGTTTTGCTCTAAGACTAATCAAAACAGCCGTTCTCGGAGTCAAAAAATCATCCATTTGATTAGGCTCAAGAGAGACATCTTGATGTGAAGATTGCTTTAAAGTAAGAGCTTCTTCTACAGAACGATAAACATTTTTCCAGATTACATCAGGGAGGTTCTGAATGAACTTATCTAACTGAGGGATTATCTTCTCTAAAGTTTTAGGACTTGCCCATGTAACCAATATAAGTAAAGTAAATGCTCTATCGCTCTCACTCTTAGAACCTTCAATTTGCTTTATCCACCACGCATACTGTCCTGCTCGAAGTCTTGCATATCTTGCTCTCCTACATAACTCTTTTGAGTGATCTAGCAAATCGGAATAATCTACATACGTTTCTGTAGAAGACTTAATTCCACTCGCAATATTAGCCAAATGAAAGCAAACCCACACATCTCCCCAGCATTGACGGATGGTCTCGACTAAGTTATCCCAAGGAGTAAGATTTGTTGCCCATAAATAAGCATCAAGTTGTTTATTCCGTTTGACTACTTCAATAACCTTCAGGCATTTTCCAGCATCTTCAAATTTAGGATAATAGGTATTTTCTGGAGCATCTATACTTTCTTCCAAATAATTTTCTTCAAGATATAAATGACTTGGCCTCACCTTTGAGAGAGGAACAGGACGAGAGTTTTGGAATGCATAAGCATATTGCGTAACATTAACTGCATAACTTACTCTCTCTAAAATAGAAGTCTTTTTCTGATTACGATTATGACGGGGCATGAGGTCTAAACTGCCAGTTAATATTACTTTTAAGGCAGCTTTAAATCGTTCTTCTTCAGCTTCAAAATAATCAAAACGGCGTGCCTTATAAAGCAAGTTTAATCTGCACTGATCTTGAGGTGAATCAGAACAGATATTTTCTAACTGAGTTGGGGATAAAATAGAAGGTTGCGTAAGAAGTCCAAGATAGAGTCCATATTCTAATGCTTTAGTACGTGCCTCTCCATGTTGTGCTACTATTCCGCCAAACCATAAATCGGAAACTTCTTTAGGAGATGAGGTATTTGCCGATATTAAGCTAATAATATCTAAAGCAAAATCGAGAGGGGGCTGATTTCCCAAGAGGCTAAAGCAATATTTTACTAATTCACCACGCCCACATTCTGGAGGAAGAATCATCGGCTCGCTCTGACCCATGCGACGGCTAGCAGAGGGTAAAACGTAGCGCAAACCAATACCATCTAAAATCAAATTCATTACTTTTTTAACTGACTTGGGATGTTGAGAAAACACCCAATCACTCAGAAGAGTTGCAGCCAGGATTCTAGGATGACTGATCAGACAATAGCCTTCTGAGCCTATTAGGTCTTCTAATCGATCTATTAGTGAAGGAAGTTCCCCCACGTCATAACATCCAGCATAAAACCTTGTCACATTTAGCCAGTAAAAATTGCGGGCTATTGCATCGAAACGATCTGGCTTCGTACCCGAATATTGCATTCCTGGTGAAGAGTGGCGAGCTGTTTCATAAAGATATCGTGCTGCGAAATATTCACGTAATGGTTGAACTTCAAATTCATACGTTCCTTCGACACGAGAGACTAATGCAACAATACGCTCAAGTGCCCCAGTAACTAATTCACGAGCGAGGTCAACTTCGTAACCTTGGTCCTCAAGATATACCTGAATACTATTATGAAGCTCAATCTGAGTGATGCGGCCATTCTTATCATGTTGCTCAGCTTCCGAATGAAGCACCCAGGCAATATATTTGTGAATACCTAATAAAAGGTCACGATATTTTTTGACAACTGGTGTTTTTTCTGCTTCACGATTAAAAAATAAATCCACATAATTATCGTATAAAGCAGTTCTTTTGTCGGGCAAAGATGAACCACGATTGTAAATCAAGCTTAAGAAAATGGTAAGTTGCATCGGATTCTTTGCCAGCTCCTTTAGATGTGGCTGATCCAATTTATCTCGCAATATCCTTTTTACTTCTGAACGATCTCGTTGATCGAGTTTCTTTGCATCCATCCATTTGTTTGCATACTCATCAATTAATGGCTTAGTTAATGAGTCCAAATAATATCTAGGAAAGTCACTTTCTGGTAGTCCTGGTGAATTGGCAAAAGCTGCTGGGCGACTTGTAACAATTACTTGAAATGATAATGCGTTAGCTTTTAATCGTCGACATCCTGTATGAATTGCATTGACGACTTCGCGACGTTTCTCAATATCTGCTACTTCATCTAACCCATCAAAAACCAAAAGGACGCGACTTTTTTTAAATACCGCAATTAAATCTGCTGCTGAAAACCCAAGACCTCCTGAGAATTTGTTGACCAAAAAAGCTAAAAACTCCTCAAGGGATTTGTGTGTATTTGAGATGTTGCTTCTCTCATCTTCAGGAGAGAAGGGATTGTATCCCGATAACCAAGATGCTAAATCTCGAAGGTCAATTCTCAATGGAAGACAGGCATGAGAAGTCATATGGTGCTTTGGAATAGCACCCAATCCCTCGGATTCTTTGTAGGCTTCTAGTAAATGTTTTTTGATTTCCTCCGAACCCAAAAGACGCATACGGTGAACTTGGCATAAATATTGCGTAATGGTTGACTTGCCTTGTCCTGGTGCGCCCTCAAGTACAATCCACGGCGTTTCTTTCTGGATAAGAGGATGAAGAAATAGAGTAGCAGAGCCGATTACTCTATTAGTATCGTTAATGTAAGCAAAGTGCTGTTCATCGAACGTAGTTCCTCCTCTATTGCGTAATTTATAAGCAATATATTCATACACCCGATGATAATTCAGCACTTTTTTGCCAGTTTCAGCATTTTGAGGTGGTAAAGCTGGAACATCAATAAATAACTCAAGAAGCCTATTTTGTAAATCTACCTGCTTGAATTTAACGACTTGATCCGCATTGAACTGGTCTATAACAAAAGCCGTTATTGCATTGGCACGTCTCTCTTTATCTTCTGACAAGCCAGATTCTATAATTGACCGAATGAGATCTGGACCTGTCATTAACTCTGGGTAGCTCCATTTTAGATTCCATGCGTCATCCATTTTTCGGTTGAGATCATCCCTCCACCAACATCGTGAGGGAAGACCAAGTTCACTCTCTAAAAGTTGATTCATTTGATCGATTGAACCTACATCAGGATGCGCTGTCCCTGGAACATTCGTAATGAGAAAAAATTGCTGAGCACCTTTTTCGATGAGTGCCTTTACTTTAGGGGCTTCACCCTTAATAATTTCAAGCAGCCACTTGTGAGTATCCTTTTCAGCCAAAGGTCTCCTGACGTATTTGACTTGATAAACAGCAAAGCTATGTGATGGAATCCCATACTCATAAGTTAGGATATCTCTTCCTCCATCTGGCTGTGCTACTGGAAAGCATTGCAAATCAGGAAATTCCTTAACCAATAATGCCTGAGCAAACTCCTGAAACTTTTCGGGATTCAGGTTTTCAAAGGGATAATCCATAGGATGTGTGCGTTGTAGGCTTGCCTTGAAGTTTTTCTACATATTACCTGTAATTTTGACAACACTTTCCCCAGAACGTAAAAGCTCTATCGCATAGGGTAATGTTGCTGTCAGAATTTGGTTGAGACCATTGACAGATGCTGGCATTGGTTAGAAGGGTCTAAAACCTGTGTCTCTAGCTTACTTCATTTATCGCCCCCAACTCACACCGCGATATAATTCCTCGATCGCTATGCTGTAATAGAGATCAGTCCATTCAAACTTCCATAGTTTATGACCGCAGCAGTATCTATTGACATTGGTACGCTCATTACACGCACTCCCGGACTGCATGGTGGATGTCCCCACATCTTCGGTAAAGGCGTTACCGTTCGTCGCATCGTAACCTGATACAAGCGAGGATTGAATGCTGAAGAGATTTGCGATCGCATCCGACATCTCACCCTCGCCGAAGTTTACGCCACACTCACCTACTATCATGCCAACACCCAAGAACTTGAAACTTATTTGCTCCATCAAGCAGCAGAACTTAAGCGTCTTGAAGCTTGGCACAGCAACTTTGGTAAATATGAAATGCTAAGATAATAAATAATACATCGCCAACAGAAAAATCTTCTAGATAAGCACTATCCTCAAACTGGGAAAGAGAAACTGATTTTTACCGGGTAAAATTAGCGGGTGTAGGAGCAATATCGGCAATGAAGTAAAGTTTTATAACAAAACTCAACATCTGTGCTTCTTGAGTAAACCGTAAAGTTCGATCTCTTTAAACTGCCCTCGGTGAAAAACACACTGTTTTTGGCTACCTTCCTGCGTCATTCCCAGCTTTTGTAGCGCCTTAGCCGAGGCTATATTCCGCCTGAGACAAGTTGCATAAATGCGATCGAGCTTTAATGTTTCAAATATTCAAGACTGATTTAGTGTAATTGATTCGTTTTTTTTCTCAAAAATTATGTCTGCTAACACTGCAAAAAATCATTACTTCCGATTGGCATTGTTCTGGGCGTTTCTGGGTAGTTTGGGAAGCTTGGCGGTGTTCCCTTATGCGCTGTCTCTGAATCCGGCACTAAGTCAATTGCCTGCACCACTACCTGTTTTGGGGATCGCCTCCGCCCTGCAAACCGGAATTTTTCTAATTCTCTTTTGTTGGATTGGGCTCCGCCTCGGTAAGTCGATCGCACTTGATTCGCCCATAGCTCGTGCTTTGGTATATCGACAGCCTTTCGGGCTAATATCTAAATCTGCCCTTAACACGGCGCTAATTGTAGGCTGCATCGGTGGAATCATCCTGATAGGATTGAGTTTAGCTTTCCAACCTTGGATGCCCCCCACGGTAACTCCAACAACCCTCGAAATTGACCTCTGGAAACGCATATTAGCTTCCTTCTACGGAGGCATCACCGAAGAGCTCTTGCTGCGACTGTTCGGTATGACAGTGATTGCGTGGCTACTTTGGAAGATTTTTGAGCGAGACAAACCGCAACCCTCTACATTGATTTTTTGGCTGGCAATTGTGGTGGCGGCGATTCTGTTTGGTGTGGGTCATTTGCCGGCCGCTGCCAATCTCTGGGGGCTAACCCCAATCGTCATTTTCCGAACGATTTTGCTCAATGCCCTCTTAGGGATTCCCTTTGGTTTTCTTTACTGGCGTTGGGGATTAGAATACGCTATGTTATCTCATTTTGTGGCCGATTTGGTACTGCACGGAATTGGAGGAAGTTAGCAGGAGATGGAAACAATGCAATGGTACAACGAACCTTTACAATGGCATGAGGATAACGATGTTATCCACATTACCGCAGGCGCAAAGACTGACTTTTGGCGGCAAACTCATTACGGATTCATTCGCGATAACGGCAACTTTTACTACCGTCAAGTGTCAGGCGACTTTACAGCGGAGGTCAAAATTACTGGTTGCTATGGATCGCTCTACGATCAAGCAGGATTGATGATTCGAGAGAGCGAAAATGTCTGGCTCAAGTGCGGCATTGAGTTTGTTGAGGGAGTGCAAAACGTGAGTGCGGTTGTGACACGAGACTATTCCGATTGGTCTGTTATGCCGCTTGAAGTGCCACCAGTTTCCCTGTGGCTGCGGGTAAAGCGCCGAGCTGAAACGGTGGAAGTACAATACTCTTTGAATGGGTCAGACTATTCAATGATGCGATTGGCATATCTAACTGAGTCGCCAATCGTTCAAGTTGGGTTAATGTGTGCGGCTCCCCAAGGTGAAGGCTTTGCAGTCGAGTTTGAAGGGTTTAAGCATAGTAACCTGATCTAATGGGGGTGGTGAAAAACCGATTTCTGCGCCACTCCATATATAAAATTAAAATTAGGGGTGAGTGCTTTTCACTTACCCCTACCATTTTTTTGGCGCTTTTGAACCTACTAAAAAATGTAGCAATAAATTACCACAAAAGCTACGCTCTTTATTCTAAAAATATTTGTCGAGGTTGAGGGTCAAAATCATGAATGCTCCGAGCAAATGACCTGCGCTCATGCAAGCCAGAAATGCTGGTACGCTAACATTGTTGAACAAAGAGGGGAAGGGCAAAGGCATTTTCGGCCCGACGTGGGGATACCAAATGCGGCGGCTGAGAACTAGCAATGCTAAGATATTGCAAACAAACATCACTATTGGTTTTTGCCAATTTCCTGATGCTGTGTCAGCCAGAGTCGATTCTACTACTGCAAGTAAATTTGAGTTAATCATTGTTGATGCTCCTATTTTTCATAAATTATCAGAAATGCTCGATGAGATTTCTTGCCAAAAATACAGCAGGGGCGATCGCCGTTACGCAATAAATATCTGTTGCTGTCAATCTTCACCGCGCCAGCGACAGCGCCCCCACTCCTAATCATCAATTCACAGCAAGAAGTCTTTTAATGCCATTCAAAAGTAACGCAAGATACAAAGGGACAAAATCATACTCGCTGCCATTTGTAACTTTTAGCCTGTCTGGCAGTGGTGGCATTTACTCACGCTGCCAGACAGGAAATACAGCTACTCATTACTGAGCAATGTAGGTAGGCAGAAAGTGAAGTATGTCACGGAGAACACTATATCCAGCGGCGTCCCAAAGCAAATAAGCTAAGAAACCGATCATCGCTAAGCGACCGTTCCAAAGTTCTGCTTGCGGGTTGAAGCCAAACAAAAAGGCATTCCGATCTTTGCCGTTGTAAGCATTAGCTGTAGGAGGCAAGTTAGTAGGACGAGTTTCCATGTTTTTACATTCCTTAACAATGTTTCGCTTCTCATGGTAGCGGCCTAATTTCTGCTTTGCTATCTGCCTGTAGGCTCAAGATAAACACAAGTCTAAAGGAGGATTTTGAAACCGAAAATAAAGTGTTAAGTTTTGTTGAGGGAGATTTTTTAAGCGATCGCCTGTATCTGTAGATACTAAATACAACTGCAAGTTGATATGGCCGCTGTGAAAGGCTCCATCGCCCCGTAGCGACAAACAACGGCGCTGGTGACTCGACAATACTGAATCCGCGAGCTCGTAGATGCAAGAAAATTTAGTAAATTTCAACTCAAAAGCCGAACACATCGCGCGGGAGTTAATTAAAATAGGAGATAAACAGAGCGATCGGGAGAAACAGTTATCGAAACCATCTACGGCAATCTTCAAGGTTTAAAGTCCAGCCAGCTCAAGCAACTCGAAAAGCTGTACCACCAGCGACTACCGGGCGATCGCATCACCACTGCAGAATTCGCCCAGCGCGTCGCGGCGATCAGCACGGAAATAGACAAACCAATCTGCACCTACATCAACCGCCGCGGACAAGTCATTCGCGTCGGCGTGGGTTCACCCCGGCAAACGCAGATTGCGCCCCTAGAATTGCCCCGTTACGGGGGAGGTCGCCTCAGCGGCATTCGCTGCATCGCCACCCACCTGAAGCCAGAAACCCCAAGCGAAGCAGCCCTCACAGCAATGGCAATTCAGCGCCTGGATGCCCTGGTTTGGCTGACACTGAGCGGCGGAGGATTTCAGCGTCGCGGCGGCGGTGCGACTGGTTACATCCAAGAAACTTATCTCGCTCACCTGATACCCCAGGGAGATCAGCCAAATTTTGAGTTCTCTGTTTTGAGCGCTCAGTTAGAACCAGATGCAACTGATGAAATAGAAGAGCCTTCTATTCCAAAGTCACTAATTCAAACTCCACACTTTCCCTGGAAAATATCAGAACCGCTGAATTTGGACGAACTCGCCGACCAAGACTTTCTAGATTTGGTGGAAGGACTCGAAGCAGAGTTTGAAGCAGAGTTTGTCGCTAAGCAGGTCGATGCAGACCAAGATAAAGTGCTGTTGGTAGGTGTAATGACTCAGCACATGACTCAGTTGGAGTTTGAGGACGGACTCGCAGAAATCACGCGGCTGGTTGAAAGCGCTGGGGGTCAGGTGCTACAAACAGTGCGCCAAAAACGATCGCGCCCCCATCCGCAAACCGTAGTCGGCGAAGGCAAAGTTCAGGAAATTTCCCTCACCGCTCAGACGATTAGCGCTAACCTCGTGGTATTCGATCGCGACCTAGCCCCCGCACAAATACGGAACTTGGAAACTCAGATAGGTCTTCGCGTTGTCGATCGAACAGAGGTAATTCTCGACATCTTTGCCCAAAGAGCTCGAACGAGCGAGGGTAAATTGCAAGTCGAACTCGCTCAGCTAGAGTACGCCCTGCCCCGGCTCCGAGGGCGCGGTCAGGCAATGTCGAGACAGGGTGGCGGCATCGGTACCAGAGGCCCTGGGGAAACCAAGCTAGAAACCGAACGGCGGACGATCGCCAAACGCATTTCTCGATTGCAGCAAGAAGTAAATCAACTGCTGGCGCACCGCTTCCGGCTGCGACAGAACCGCCATCATCACGATGTACCCTCAGTGGCGATCGTTGGATACACCAACGCCGGTAAATCGACTCTGCTTAACCTGCTCACCAATTCCGAGGTGTACGCCGCCGACCAGTTATTTGCCACCCTCGACCCCACAACTCGACGGTTGACCCTTCCCGGCACTGTCACCAGGGAGCCTCTGTCGATCGTCCTCACAGATACAGTGGGCTTTATTCGCGAACTGCCCCCCGCCTTGATCGACGCTTTCCGGGCTACCCTCGAAGAAGTCACTGACGCTGATGCTTTGCTGCATCTCGTCGATCTCTCCCATCCCGCGTGGCAGAGCCAAATTCGATCGGTGATGAATATTTTGACCGATATGCCCGTAACTCCCGGCCCAGCCCTTGTAGTTTTTAACAAAATCGATGCCGTAGATGGAGAGACTCTCGCCCTTGCCAGAGAAGAATTTCCTCAAGCAGTATTTATTTCGGCCGCCAAAGGTCTTGGGATGGAAACTCTCCGCGACAGACTTGCTCAGCTCATTCAATACGTCCTCTACCCTCGGTAAATACTTAAATATTCCTTTTGAATAGTTGACATCGGGGAATATACGTACATATACTGAGGACAGATCTAGTCGAACTATGAGATTATAAAAGAGTAGTCAGATTGTGCATTGCAAAGTACAATACAGCATCTCTATTTTGCGCTCGGTTAAATAAATAATTTCCCGAGACCGCGGTCAAGGTAAAAAGACTCTTTGTTAATGGCTGTAAGGGCTGTTGCTTCAGAGGTTGCAAAAAGATGTTGCTTCACTCTGGCCCAACCACGGTACGGAATGTCAAGGTGAAAGAGAATAATATTATTAAAGTGTTTGGGCACTCATCTCAAGCGCTATACTATCTTTTACAGGCGTCCGCGAGAGAATACATCCATTTATTGTAAGAACTCTAAAATCCTTGCCCGTCGTACAGCGCTAATCTCTAGGACTATTTCTATTTTTCGATTTTACCACTGTTTAACTAAATAGTTATGTGTACGCCACTGGCAAAACTAGCAATTGGACTCTCTGCCACAATGGCAACAGCGTTTTACTATCTAGCTGCCGCCCCTCCGGCAGCAGCAGTAGATGTCTGCGGTCCGGGAAATTATTCTACTGCCTGTGCCTCCAGCCAGACATCAACAGCAACGACATCCGACCCGCAATTGGCGACCGAGGGGAGTTTGTCCCAAATATACATCACACCTTCGAGAAGCTCAACTTCTATTCCTGAACCGGGTACTGCGATCGCAGTCCTACTGACAGGTGCAGGAATGATCGGTTCGTGCAGAAAGCGAAACAAGCAGGTTGGTCCGCAGCGCTAGGCAGGCTGATGACCAACCTGTTTGCCTTTACCTGTTTGCCTTTACAATGTCTCCGTTTTTTTAAGCATGGGTATTTGTTTACTTAAATTTATATAAAAAATAAAAAATTGTATAAAAAATAACTTGACACATCGCTTCGCTTGTGAACTGCAAATAGATCCGGATGTTGAAGGAAGAAAGCGATAGCGACTTCAGTCAGGGTAAAAAAATGAAGAAGGCAGATGCACTGCCCGGCAATGGTTTCAGCAATGAATAACCTCCGGTACAAAAGATAAGGTTGCTATATTTTGCTATATATAATAAAAATTAAAATATAAAAATTAAAATAAGATTGGTTAAGATCAATTCTTCGGACAGTTTCTTATATGCAACCGTAGAATAAGGTTTTCAAGGTTCCAAGGCAATTTGGCTACCAAGGAAAAATCGAGGGTTTCAGCCGAGGAACTAAAAACAGTCCGCACTATGGTTAAGATTACAATTAAAAAATATTGTTATTTTTTGAGCGTCCTATGACCCCTAAAGTAGAAATTTACACTTGGAGAACCTGCCCGTTTTGCGTTCGTGCCAAAGCACTGCTGAAGCGAAAAGGGATTGATTTTACAGAGTACGCGATCGATGGAGATGAAGCAGCACGGGCTCAAATGAGCGATCGAGCCAACGGAGGCCGCACCCTGCCCCAGATATTCATTAACGACCAACACATAGGCGGCTGCGACGACATCCACAGACTGGATGCTCTAGGCCAGCTAGACCCCATGCTAGCAGCAAAATGAGCCATTCCCTGTCGAATTTTCCGTTAGCCCAAATTTGCCTGCGACCAATTCTTAATTTTAATTGACAATGAAATTTGCATTCATCATCGATCCCCTCGCGCGACTAATTCCAGGACACGATACCAGCGTAGCCCTGATGGAAGCGGCTCAAGAGTTGGGTCACGAAGTCTGGGCGACTCAAGCCAACGAACTAAGCGTCATCGGCGGCAAAACCTGGGCAATGCTGAGTCGGGTAGCCCTGACCCCAGTAAAAGTGGTAGATGGACGCTGGGAGGCTGCTGAGGCTTGGTACGAGGTGGAACAGCCTACTTTGCAGCCTCTGGAAGCAATGGACGCAGTATTTATGCGGACAGACCCCCCAGTCAACACTGCTTACCTCTACGCTACTTACCTTTTAGATGGCATCGATCCCACTAAAACTTTGGTAGTTAACAGTCCCAAAGGATTGCGGGCGGCGAATGAAAAGATGTATGCTTTGCAATTTGAGGGAGCGATCCCAGAGACAATTGTTTCTCAAAACAAGCAGGTAATTCGGCAATTTGTGGAGAAAAAAGGAGCAGCAGTTCTTAAACCCTTGGGTGGCAAAGCAGGCGAGGGGATTTTGTTCTTGGAGGCGGGCGATCGCAATCTCAACTCCCTGGTCGAAATTAGCACTCAACAAGGGCAAATTCCAGTGATGGTTCAGACTTATCTGCCGGAAGCCAAAGAGGGAGATAAACGGATTATATTGTTGAACGGCAAGCCCATCGGTGCTATCAACCGCATTCCCACCGGCAATGAATTTCGTGGCAACATGGCCGTCGGCGGCCGAGTCGCAAAAACAGAAATTACCGATCGCGAACTGCAAATTTGTGCTCAGTTAGAACCAGTGCTGCAACGGGACGGACTGTACTTTGTCGGCATTGATATTATTGGCGGCTATCTCACAGAAGTTAATGTCACCAGCCCTACAGGGATCAGAGAAATTGACTTGTTTGACGGCGTTAGTTTGGGCAAACAAGTAATTGAATGGGTGGAGAAGGAAGAAGGAAGAAGGAAGAAGGAAGAAGGATGAGGGAAGAAGCCAAGCACGACACAGATTAAGACACGGATACACGGATTAATTATCGACCGTCAGGCAGATGTTGCAGTGATTAGTTATTGGTTAGTTGCTACCAATTCCCAATTCCATGTTTGGCCGATTCCCAATTCCCAATTCCCAATTCCCAATTCCCAATTATTAAATTATTAAATTATTAAATTATGTCAAAAATAGGCGTAGCAGTAGTCGGTACAGGTTTCGGTCAAAAAGTGCACCTTCCCGGATTCCAGGCCCATCACCGGACAGAGGTTGTGGCTGTTTACCACCGGAATTTAGACAAAGCAAAGGATCTCGCCTCTACGCACAATATCCCCTACGCTTGCGACTCGATCGCAGATATAGTAGCGATCCCAGAAGTGGCGGGCGTCAGCATTTCCACGCCGCCATTTTTGCATTTTGAAATGGCAAAAACCGTTTTGGAAGCAGGCAAGCATTTATTATTAGAAAAACCCACAGCCCTGACAGCAAATGAAGCCAGGAAACTTTACCTATTGGCAAACAACGAATCTCCAACCGATTTTAAAAATGGTGGTTCCAGAGCAATTGCCACAATGGACTTTGAGTTTCGCTTCATCCCCGCATGGCAAATGCTAGCAGAATTATTGGCAGCAGAATATGTGGGAGAGAATCGTTTAATTAAGATTGATTGGCTGGTGTCGAGCCGCGCTGATGCTAATCGCCCCTGGAATTGGTACGCGCAAAAAGAACGAGGCGGCGGAGTTTTGGGCGCGACTGGTTCTCACGTTTTTGATTATATTAGCTGGCTGTTCGGCCCGCCCCAAAGGCTTTCTGGGCATTTGATTACAGGAATTTCGCGGCGGCCCGATCCGAATGATTCAGGAAATTTAAAATTAGTTGATGCAGATGATTCGTGCACGTTGATGTTGGAATTAGCCGGGGGAACTCCTTGTCAAGTTTGTTTGAGCTCTGTTACTTATCAAGGGCGGGGACACTGGGTGGAAATATACGGGAGTAAGGGTACGTTGGTGTTGGGAAGTGACAACCAGCAAGATTACGTCCACGGATTTCGCTTGTGGGGTTCCCAAGGTGGAGAACCTTTAGCTGAAATCAAAATTCCTCAAAGATTGGAGTTTCCTCAAGTTTATTCAGACGGGAGGATTGCACCGTTTATTCGAGTAGTAGATAGGTGGGTAGAAGCAATAGATGCCGGTAAATCTTTGATACCGTCCCTCAGAGAAGGGGTTTACTCGCAGTTGTTGATGGATTTGACCCAGGAGTCGAATGCTACGGGAACTTGGGTAGATTTACCTAATATAGATAAATTTTTGGGCACTCAGTAAAAGTAAAAACTGCCAAAGCAATCTCACGCACTCGATCGCACCCCAAACCCGATAAACTACAAATAGAGAAACTCAATCCCACCCTATATCCAGAGTCGGTAGTTGTGAATGGCGCGCCCTGAAAGTCCTTGCCTCAGTATAGCGATCGCTCGCCTGAGAACCGCTGGGGCAAACCATTTTGCCACTTGGGTTCTACAAGCTCCTTATCCCAGCGGGTACGTTCACCACGACTGTATGTGGCCCGATACCCTCTCCCAATCTTGGAAAGCTTGGCAGGAAATGTTTTCGCCCTCCGGGACAATTCACGAATTGCCCCTAAATCCTGATGGCAGTTTCGTCTCGCCGGAAAACAACCAGAATATACTGGCAGAAACTGAACAACGAAGTCCTCAGTCGCTCCACCTCGCTCCAGCGATCCCCTCTGTGCCGCTCCACCTCGGTCAACAGGGGTGGGGCGACAAAGGGGATCAGCATCCGCCTCGGCCACCGGCAAGCTACAGCAGCCGGCTGATGCAGCATTTGGGGATTAATCTTTGGCAGTGGCTGTTTGAAGGGCCGATTCAGGGTAGTCTCCAGGAAAGTAAAGGTATCGCGATCGGGCAAAATCTACCTCTGCGAGTGCGCGTAGACTTGCGCGAACCGTATTTAATTGCTTTACCTTGGGAAATTATGCAGCCTCAAGCCGGTCAACCGGCAATTTCTCTGTCGCAGCAACTGCTGTTCAGCCGAACTACCAGCAATGTTGAACCTTTGCCACCCCTGCAGCCTGCGGAGTCGCTCAACATTTTGCTAGTTTTGGGACAAGCAGAACCCGGCGGCGGTGCTAATTCTCAATTTTCCAAGAGTAATAACGGTCATTTGCAGTTGGGAGAAGAAGCACTCGCCCTAGCTGGCGTTCTGGAAAGTGCTTTTCAAACCGACGACAGCGACAAATATTTTGACATCAGCGTTCCGACTCGCGTCGATACTCTGATCGAACCTACTCCGGCGGAACTCATTTCTCGGCTGGAAACGCAAGCTTACAACATTCTGTTTTACGCAGGCCACGGGATACCGGGCCCCGACGGCGGTTTGCTGTTTTTGGGGCCGGAAACGGCGATTAATGGCACTGAACTGGCTCAGGTTTTAGTTCGGTGCCGCGTGACTCTGGCGGTGTTTAATGCCTGCTGGGGAGCTCAGCCGGCGGTGGAGAGGCTGCACTCAACTAACGGTCAGCAACAGGCGATCGCCCGCAGCAGTTTGGCTGAGGTACTGATCCATCACGGGGTGCCGGCGGTGTTGGGGATGCGGGACTCGATCGCCGATCGCGAGGCCCGGAGTTTTATCCAAACTTTTGCCCAAGCTTTGGCCGGACGGATGTCGATCGATCGGGCAGTCGCCGTCGCCAGACAGCAGTTATTGACCCTCTACAAGTTCAATCAACCAGCTTGGACGCTGCCTGTGCTTTATATGCACCCTGAGTTTGACGGTCAGCTAACTGAGCCGGTAGATGACCTCAAAACAGAATTGCCTTTAAATTCTTCTACTTGGTTGGGACGGTTGCCGTCTTGTGCTTATTTGCGGGGGCGCGATCGACCAAATGCCAAATCCACCGAATCGATTAATCAGGTTTGGCCGATTCGCGCAGGTATGGTTCGAGTCGGACGCTGGGAAGAAAATGACGTAGTGATTCGAGAACAGTGGGTTTCTCAAAAACACGCCGAGATTTTCTGCCGGAACACTATCGGAGATAGCCGGGAAGAACCTAGCTACTTCCTGCGCGATTTTTCTCGCTACGGGACTCTAGTTTTGGGATCTGAGGGATGGCAGAGAGTTCACCACCAAGAATTTCTGCTACGCAGCGGGACTCAGCTAAAATTTGGCAGTTCTCAAGGTCAGATTTTTGAGTTCACTATTGAGGTTCCTAAAACTTCGGGGTACAGTGAGACTGATTGCGGAACGAATTAAGGTGCGGGTGTAGCTAATGAAGACAAGCGGCGAGTTGCACAGCAAAGTTCTGTTGAGTGTCCAGTCTGAATTTAAAAGAGTTACTCACCACTGATGGCTCGCAACTAGCTCTTGGCACAGTCCCCCTTCTGTCTTTTCATTTTCCCACCTAGGTATTACATCATGGCTACCCAATCTACTGATTCTGAATATTTTCGCGACTCACAAACTCAAGCCCAGATGGAACTTCTCGCCACAATTGTTCAGACTGATGTTGCTTATCCCTGGAATCCTGCACAGCTGGAATCCGAATCTTATTTAGCTGCCCTAGAGCAGGAATTTGCGCTATCTGATTCCTTCAGCGACAGCGATATTGCTTTGAAGTCGCAAGTTTTATTCTCGCAATTAGAACAAGTTTGGCTGACGACTGCTCTGCAAAAGTCTTTGCGCGAGAAATTTGCTCGCGTTCCTCAAGATTTTCTGGCCAGCATCGCTCAAAGCGTGCAAAACGCCACTGTTAAGTATCAATCTTTAGCTGACCAAATGGTAGAGTGCGTCTTAGATATTTTGCCTCAGTGGGCTGAGGAAGATTTGCAGGTGTTGGCACGTCCTTTGGCTTATGCCATGCGAGATGTTGATTCGGAAGGGGGGGAATTAGTCATGGCTACTACAAGACCTTGGGCCCAATTGTCGGAAATAGAACAAGCCAGAGTTAGTTTGGCTGTCGCCCGCTATGCAATCTCGCAATTAGAAATGGCTGATTAGTTTTTGGATGGCTAAATTTTTGTGCTGCGATCGCGGTAATTTTTTTAAATTAATATAAAATTAATCTACCTTTAGTTAGATGTCAAATTCATCTAATTGCTAAATTTTCTGGATTGCTATAGTGTGATATAGCAATCCTATTTGATTTGTAGACAAGATATAGCCTTGCTCAGTAATATGAGGTCCACGCTTAATAAGCGGGCATAGGCCTTCGTGGACATAAACCTCCGTGGGCATAGGGCATACCTCACCAAGATAGAGAACTGCTGTAATTTTTTTTGAACTATAGCAAGCGCGCCCGACGTTTATGACCCCGATGTGGCAGTATTTTCAATCAGCTTTTTATGGGGGGCGTTGCAGAAACGGCCCACAAGAATTATTTTTTATTATGGAATAGGCCCGAAAGCCTGTTGCCGACATTGCTGAAATCCTTGCCTAAGATTGCTTCTGATATCTTTTCCGGTTGAGTGGGAATGATAAAGTCAAGGTCAATAATTCCACATTCCCCGACTCCCCACTCCCCATCATTCCAGTGTTACCGGAATTCATATGACTTCTCTCCTTGGTAACTCAAACCTTCTTCCTTCTGCTATATTTTGCCAGGTTTGGACTGGCTAAGCAGTTTGGCAACAGCAAGCAAGATGAATTATCATACAATGGTCAGAATGTTAAAAAATGTAAATATACTAATGGGGGTGTGTCGGAATTTTCCACAGAATTAAAAAGTGGACAGCAGGAAACCCTTACTGTTGCATGCACGATCGGGACTTTAAAATTATTTTATGACAACTTCAAGATTTGATTTTCAAGACTTGAAACGCCGCTTTGGGCGGATTTCGCGGGTGCCGATGGCAACGCTAGTCGTGTTGGGGGCGGTTGCTTTCGCAGGTGCGATCGCCGCAGCCTGGTTTGGCAGTGAAGGTACAGTCAGCGGTATTTTTGCCACAATCAACACTTGGCAGCAAAACCCGCCTGTGTGGCTGCAAGTGCCTGCTACGAGCAAGATGTATTTGTTAGTGCCGACTATCGTGCTTGTCTCCGTTGCTTTAGCTGCAATTAAAATTTCGCCTCAACCGCAGAAATGGTCGCGCGCTGTGGTAGTTGCAATTGTTCTGGCTTTAACCATTCGCTACGTTTTATGGCGATCGCTCGCTACTCTAAATTTAACCGATCCCCTCAACGGTATCTTTAGTTTGGGGCTGTTTTTCCTAGAAATGTTACTAGTTTTCAACACCAGTATTCAACTGTATTTAATGCTGAGAATGAAAGACCGGCGTCGAGAAGCCGATCGCATGGCAGTTGCAGTTGAAGCTGGAAACTTCACCCCGCCAGTAGATATTTTCATCCCAACCTACAATGAACCGGCTTTCATTTTACGGCGCAGTGTAATCGGCTGTCAAGCATTAGATTATCCCAACAAAAAAGTATATTTGCTTGACGATACTAAGCGGTCTGAAATCAAGTTGCTGGCAAAAGAACTGGGATGCGAGTATATAACCAGACCAGATAATATTCACGCCAAAGCTGGAAACATTAATCATGCCACAGCCATTACAAATGGAGAACTAATTGTAGTTTTCGATGCGGATTTTATTCCCACTAAAAACTTTTTAACTCGCACAGTTGGATTTTTTCAAAATCCCGAAATCGCCCTCGTTCAAACACCGCAAAGCTTTTACAATCACGACCCCATCTCTCGTAATTTAGGTTTAGAAAATGTGCTGGCGCCGGAAGAAGAAATCTTTTATCGGCAAATTGAAATCATCAAAGACAGCGCCGACAGTGTGGTTTGTTGCGGTACATCTTTTGTTGTGAGGCGGAGTGCTTTAGAAGCAGCGGGAGGCTTGGTCACAGATTCAATCTGCGAAGATTATTTTACCGGAATTCGGCTGTCAGCAACCGGATATCGGTTAGTTTATTTAGATGAAAAATTGAGTGCTGGTTTGGCGGCTGAAAATATAGAAGCTCATCTAAATCAAAGGCTACGCTGGGCGCGAGGCACTCTTCAGGCATTTTTTATTGATTCCAATCCTTTAACAATTCGCGGTCTCAGATTTGTACAAAGGCTGTCTCATTTGGAAGGATTGCTGCACTGGTTTACCAGTTTAACCAAGGTTTTATATCTGTTGATACCTTTAGCTTATTCGTTTTTCGGCATCATTCCTTTGCGGGCAAGTGCGCGGGAATTGCTGTACTTTTTCCTGCCTTACTATTTGGTGCAACTTACTGTGTTTTCTTGGCTAAACCGCAGATCGGGATCGGCTTTGCTTTCCGATGTTTATTCGTTTGTCCAGTGTATTCCTTTAGCGGTGACGGTGGTGAGTTCCATGCTGAATCCCTTTGGGAAAGGGTTTCAGGTGACGCCAAAAGGAATGGCGAGCGATCGCTTTCGTTTTAACTGGAATTTGGGATGGCCTTTGATTGTATTGTTCGCAGCTACAGCAGTCAGTTTGTGGCACAATTTAAACATTAATTTAGTTAAAAATGTTGGCATAGTACAGTCAATATCCGAAAGTGCACATCTGTCAAAAGGAATGAGTTTGGGATGGATTTGGAGCGGGTACAACCTGCTGATGATCGGGATTGCATTGCTGATTTTGGTGGATATTCCTAAGCCGGACATTTACGAATGGTTCAATTTACGCAGGGTTGTACAATTGAATATTGGCGGTAAAAGTTTTTGGGGTATAACCACTGTAATTTCGGAAAGTGGCGCGGAAGTTGCTTTGACGCAGTGGCCAAGTTTTGCGGTGAAAAACCAAGGCAGTAAAGAAAGTTTTACAGCAGCAGAGATTTCGCAAAAATATGCCTTTGAGACAAGTTTATCCCAGGGTAAAATGAAACCACTCTCTCGCAGTGCGGCAGTCAAACCAAGGAGATCGGTAGCGCCGTCTGTTGTTGAGTTGGGCACAGAGCCTCGTTTAGCCAAAGGTTTAATTGATTGCGATTCTGCGACTGTGGAAATCATGGAAGAGAACTGTTTTATTCCTGTGGCTAAGATTGAGTTGGTGAGCGATAAATCTCAGTTTGAGTCAAGTTTTCGGGATGGAAAAGAGTGCAGTTTTGTGGAATTTCCCACTGTGCGAATTGCGTTCGATCGCCTGAACATTAGCCAGCACCGCTGTTTGATCGAAATGCTGTACTGTCGGCCGGGCCAGTGGCAGCGCCAGGAAACTCCCGGAGAATGGCGAGCGCTGTGGCTATTGTTGAGAATTGCTTTGAAACCGAGGGCTGTTTTTGAGAGGAATAGGTCAGTTAGACCGATCGCAGTTTCGCAACTTTAGCCATATCTCGCTGTTATAGCGCTCGCAAATCATTCGTAAATTAATTAAGGGTTCGATCGAGCAGCAGTTCCCTTGAGTTTTGGTTCAAAAATACCAAATTTGTGTAATACCAATTTAATATGAAGCTGCATAGAACAAAGCTTCCAGAATGAAAGTGTAAGAAGATAGTGAACTCATTTCTTCAGGTGTGATTTGTTGCAGAACCTGATCCAGTCGTTCGCGCAATTCCTTAAGAGTCAGAAACACTTCTTTCTTGAATTGTTGTTTGATAAATTGCCACACTCGTTCAATGGGATTGATTTCAGGGCTATGGGCTGGTTGACAAACGGGAATCAAGTTATCAGGCCAGTGCAGAGCACTGGTCACATGAGCCCCCGCCAGGGGAGAGTTGAATAAGTGCGATGTCATCTCCCAGTTGATGTGAGAGGGCATCAATAAACTCCTGAAATCTTTGAGTATTGAGGCGATCGTATTCTTGACAAAAATGCCAGCCGCTCAAAGGTTCGACCACCCCGTAGAGCCAAAAATTGTCACGTTTCCAGAGTACCAGTGCGTAAGGTTTCACTCCAAACGCCATAATCACTTTCCCTGTTTCTGTTTTAAGTCCCAAGCGGGTCTCGTCTTGACACAAGTAACGCAGCCGTTGTCCCTTTCCTTTCCAAGCGTTGATAGGTCAACAGGGCTGGGGCGATGTTTTTTTAAAACGCTGATCGGCATTGGGTTCTTGCTTCCCGCTTTTGGGGCGTGGCACTTTTAATTTAGCTTTAAGTCGATAGTGTACCCAATGATAGACTGTGGGGTATGTCAGGTTCAGTTGATAAGTCTCATTGAGCCACTCCACGATTTCTCCGTAACTTTTGAAGCCTGGTGGCTGTTCCAGTCTTTTTTGTAATCCGGCAAGAGCCTCTGGACTCAAGTGGGGCAATTTTCCGGGTGCACTCTTGACTGCCAACAATTCGGACAATCCTCCCTGACGATACTTTTGCAACCACCGAGTTACCGTTGAACCATCACGTCCCAGACGTTTGGCCAGGATTTGATGCTGAGTGATTTGTCCAGTTTTTAGCCACCACAACATTTGCAACCGTTCTTTCTGACTGGCGGTACGACTGTTTTTTAGTTGTTGCTCCAAACTCTCTGCACTTTCTGCGATCGCCACCATCAGTTGACGTGCCATAACTCATCACCTCTCAACAGTATCTTTATGCTATGCAACTTCATGTAAAATTGGTATAACTTGAGAAAGTCAAAGCTTTGTGACTGTATGGTAAAATTGAAAAACCATTTAACCCAGGGTAAGCGCATCTCAAAGGCTATTGACAAGCGGGTTGAGAGGCATCATCATGGGGAAATAAACAAGCAGCGAGAATAGTCAGCATATAGTTATTATCCATAGCGGCGCGATTGGATTTTTGGCGATTACTACGTTTGGAAGATTGCTCCAGATTTAAAGCATTAAGAGCAATTCGTCGCAGCAATGCTAAGTTTTGTGGCCCATGACCAGTACGGACGCGACAAGCATCTTCATTCCAGGTGACATCTAAAGTCCCATGCAGACCATTTTCAATACCCCAATGTAGACGTATAGCTTGCCCCAATTTATGAGCATTACATTCCAAACTCGTTAAATAAAACTGAGCTTCATGGGTAGTTTTATTCCAAAGATGTCTGACCCTGACTACCATGACAACACATTGAAGATCAACCCAATCTTTTTGGTTATGTAAAGTTGGTAATTGACAAATAGGAACACACCAACAGGAACGTTTTTCAGTCCGATGGTGACCTCGCTCTACTCGTTGGTCATAACTATGGATAATACCTTCAAACCCTTGAGATAATTGTTGCTCAAACCAATCTTTTACTTGTCCGTGAAGTTTAGGATGATTAGCTTTCAGGGCTAAAATGTAATCAGCTGTGTTCATAAAAAATTTGGGAGGCAATGGCTGTTTGCGTACCCATTTCATCAATCGTAATCATACATCCCGCCATATGTAATAATTCTAATAACGCAGGAATTGCAGTAATTTCATTAGATTTATCTGCTACCTTCACTTGTCCTAAAACAAGACGATATTGACTCGACCAAGCGCTCACTAGATGTAAAGCTGATTTCCCCTGCTCTCTATCATATGAGCCTTTGATAGTCTTACCATCAATGGGAATTACCTGCGCCCCTACTACCTCAACTATCGATTCTATCCAACGTCGAAAGCATTGCTCAAATACTTTGGGATTAATGCGTTAACTCGACGATTCGAAATGTATCTGCACTTGGGATACCTCCTGGTAAAGCTAAAAACTGCTCCAACCATTCACATTTACTTAATCCATAATTTTCCATGTCTTCCCATCCATTACCTCCTGCAATTACTGACAATATTCCCACGCTCAAAATATCTGTTAATATATGGACACGCGTTCTTTCTACACGAGGGTCTTTGATATCACCAAATACTAATGCCATTTTTTCTGTCAGTGCCGTCGCCTGAGCTATACTCAATCTTTTTGAGCTTTTAATCCTGTGTTTTCGAGATTTGAAACCTGATGCCATAAGACTAACCTGTTAAGTAAGATAGACACTTTATTCTTACAAGAATACTACCTAACATCTTTGATACTCAAATTGTCTCTATCAATCTACAAGTGGGTTCAATAATCTGTATTTTTAAATACAAAATTAGATGCGCTTACCCTGCCATTTAACCAAGGCATTGATAGCTGAGCCGATTCCCAAATTTTCTCACCCAAGTCTTGGCATGAAGCCAAATATCTTCGACTGGATTCTGCTCCGGAGCATTAGGAGCAAACAGGACACAAGTTAAAGACCATTCATCCCGCTCCTTACCTTGATTAATTTCTTCTAGGTAAGCTTTCATTTATTTATATTTGTGATAGCTGGCTCCATCCCAAATAATCAAATGTCTGGCTTCGGGATTTAAAGATTGTAAGTCTTTTAAGAAAGCCACTGTATTCTCAGAATTTGCCGTTGCATATTCTCGCAGAACAAACTGTTTTGTTAAATAATTTACTGCGCCATAATAAGTTTGTTTTTCTCTCTGATTCACGCCTTGGTATTTCTATTCTCTCGTTGCACCTTCCCGAAAGATAACCACAGACATCTCCCCACAATAGGTGACACTCATCAATCAAATACACCACAAGCTTTCTCGCTTCTATAGCTGAGCGGTGTTCTTCCAGACTTTCACAGATTTCTTGGTGCTTTTTTTTTGACGAGTTCTTCATCACATTTAGGATTTTTTTTGAGATTTTTTCCAGCTAATTCCCGCTGAATTAAAAAGTTCGTAGTAGCTAGTTTTTGATTGAAATTCAATCTGATATCGCTCGGCTATATAATTAATTTGACAATTCGGATAAATCCCACTGGTTTTTATTGGTTAACTATTGGATGACTTCCGCTCGTTCTTCAGGCTTAAGTTGTCCCCGCGAACCCTGATAATTTAAGCGCAACCCTTCAATTCCATGCAACGCATAATTGATTTTCCACTTACTGATAAATGGAGATAATACTCCCAATATATTTTGAATAGTTTCACGGGGAACTCCTTCAATTAAAATGCCGATAGAAGCAGCTCTTTTAAGTTCTCTTGGGTCGGGATTGCTGGCAATAAAATTTTCGAGTTACAATAAAGCTTTGACTTCATGCTCCACAAATTTTTCTGCCAATTTCTTTTGGGACATCTCAACTCCTACTGAGATTTACGTCCTCATTATTATACATGATTTGTGATTTACAATTCATTTGCGATCGCTATATATCCTGATTAAAACATCACAGTATGAATATTGAGGTAACATAAAGTTAGTTATTTCTCTCTAAATTACCCAATCCATGAAAGTCAACTCATCTTTGTTTTATAAAGCGGTTTTAGTGGCAAATTTGCTCCTAGCATCTGTCACCGGTGTGAGTGTCGGTGTTCAAGCCGAAACCAAAAACCATCCTGAGAATTATCGCTCTAAATACAGTTTTTACGGACAGAATCAACGACAAGCACAAACAATAGGCTGTTCAGTCAAGCAGAATCCCAACAAAATTACAATAGTATCATCTAAAAACACGCTCATTGTTTGGGTCGATATGTGTGACTTTTCCCCAATACTCTAACCTTAACTTCATGACTCTTTCTGTTCCGGCTTGGCTACTTCTCACTGTTTTTTTTTACGATTTAATCCCAACTTTTTTAAGGCGTTACACATAGCTGTTCTACCCACCGAATTTCCCGTCTTCTGGGCCAATAACTCACACAATTCTAGTAAGGTTGCATCGGGATGTGCTGCCACTATTTCTCTCAAAGAAGCTGTGGAATTATTCAAATGACTGTATCTCGGTTTCCCCCTGGGTTTCGGCTGTAAATTACCCTCTATTTTTTGTTGCTTGACCAGTTTTTGAACTAAACTTTTACTGACGGAAAATATCGCTGCTGTTTTTCTGCTAGACAGCTTCTGCTCGATATGGGCTGCTACTATTTTTGTTTGCAAATCTACGGAATATGCTTTCATTGGTGTATTTTTTTAATCTATTCTTATTGTACCTCATAACACCCGGAAGTGCTGTATATAGATTTCCTTTGGGAAAGAATGTTCGTGCAACAGTTGCTGTCATTTCTGGAATTGACGAGCAGTCGCGGGGGTTAAGAGTCATAATAAATTATTTAATAGGCTGCGTGATTACACAACCATTCTGCCTATTCAGGACGGCGATGTCTGAGGGGTGAAACCCCTCAGACATCGCCAACAGTCTCAAAAAATCCACACTACACTGTGCTAAATTCATTAGAAACTATGAACCCTAGTCTAGGAATAAACATCGCCGGCTACATTAACGGCGAATTTGGTATAGGAGAAGGTGTCAGAGCTAATATCAGAGCTGCAGAAGCCGCCGGGATTCCCTTCGCCATAAACAATTTTACCCGCAGTCCTCACCGCAAACAAGACACCACATATCAAAACTTTAGCCTAGACAATCCCCATCCCGTAAACTTAATTCAAGTCAACGCCGATCAAGTTGCAGCCTTTATCAAACATACAGGTTCCACCTATTTTGAAAACAAATACAATATCGGCTTTTGGGCCTGGGAACTTCCCGCATTTCCCCCAGAATGGCAGCCAGCATTTAATCACTTTCACGAAATATGGACTTACAGCAACTATTGCGCCGAGGCAATTTCTGCACTGGCGCCAATTCCCGTCATTAAAATCATGCCAAGTATTGATATTCCCGCACATTCCCTGAACAGAGAAGCACTGAATTTACCGAAAAATAAATTTATTTTCTTGTTTGTATTCGACTTTTCCAGCCGCATTGAGCGCAAAAATACTTTAGCGACAATTCAAGCATTTAAACAAGCTTTTGGCGAAGATGACCGCCTCTTGTTGATTATCAAATCTTCTAATTCAAACAAACATTTAGAGGAGCAAAATTTATTAAAATCTGCCATAGCTAATTATTCAAATATCAAACATCTAGACGGGTATTTGTCCAAAAATAAACTTAACGGTTTGCTGTATAATTGCGACTGTTATGTATCCCTGCACCGCTGCGAAGGATTTGGCTTAACAATGGCTGAAGCCATGTTTTACGGGAAACCCGTAATTGCCACCGGCTATTCATCAAATACAGAATTTATGAATGTCGGCAATAGCTATTTAGTCAAGTATAAGTTAATCCCAATTGAGCAAGATTGCGGGCCTTACAAAAAAGGCAATGTTTGGGCCGAAGCAGATGTCGAACACGCTGCAGATTTAATGCGGTACGTCTTTAACAATTACCGGGAAGCTCAACAAATGGGAGCGGTGGCGGCAGAAGAAATTAAGACTTTACTCAACCCGCAAGTTACAGGTAATAAAATTAGCAAACGTCTCGAATATATTGCCGAGATTACCGATAACTTTCAAAGCATACCTCTGTCAGGAACAGCCAAAGCGAAGTCGGGAAAAATTAGGGCTAACTTGCCACCATCACAGCAACAAAGTCAATTAAAAGGAGAACTGCCAAACGAGCAGCCGAAGGTTAGCATTTGCATTCCGACATACAACGGAGAAGCATTTATTGGGGAAGCAATTCAAAGTGCTTTGGCCCAAACATACCCTAACATAGAACTGATTATATCCGATGACGGCTCCACAGACCGCACAATTGCGATCGCCCAATCATTCCAATTACAAACCTCAGTTGATTTCCGCATCGTACTGCACCGCAACTACGGTTTATCACAAAACTGGAATTTTTGCATATCTCAAGCAAAAGGTCAATACATTAAGTTTTTGTTTCAAGACGACTTGCTCGCACCAGAATGTATTGAAAAAATGGTCGCCGTCGCCCAACAAAACCCAGAAATAGGTATGGTTTTCTCCCCGCGCGGCATCACCATAGCTGACGATGAATCTAACCCGATTTTGCGCCTAGCTTCCCAATCAATTAAAGATTTGCATAAAAGTTGGTCGAATTTAAAATCTATTCAGCCCGGAAAAGAGTTACTGGCTGATACTAACTGCTTGATCAACCCCATAAATAAAATTGGCGAGCCGAGTACCGTCTTAATTGCCGCGCGAGTTTTTGCAGAAATAGGATTATTTGATTCGGGATTATCTCAGTATGTAGACTTAGATATGTGGTGGCGAATCATGGGAAACTATCACATCGGATTTGTAGACGAAAAACTCTCGTCGCTGCGGATTCATCCCGAACAACAAACTTGGAAAAACTTCGCTGCTGGGGAAAATCATAAGGATGTAGTCAGATTTTATAAAAAACTACTAAATAGTCCTGATTACAGTTTCCTGGATCAACAAATCAAACAGACAATCCGCCAAAAGTTGGCATTGAGAACCCAGCCGAGTTTATCCGAATTGTCACCACTGCTTGATCAATACAATAAATTTCCCTCAAAACAGCCTCTGCTCGCGCTGCGCCCATACCGCCAACAGCTAGCTGAATATTGGCTGAATTTGCCAGCGGAAAAATTAGAAACTGCTTACTCGAAAGATATGGGGAAAGCTCATAAATTGCTACTAGATAGCGCCCTCAAAAATGAAAGTTTAACTGAGTCAGAACAAAGTTTTGTTCAGCAGTTATCCTCGAAACTTGATGAAGGAGGAGAAATTGCCGAGAAGATGCAATATCTCCTCGCAGCGATGCTGTACCGCGACGCTTATCAGTTGCCACTTGAATATAACAATGCAGCGATTCCTCAGTGGTTTTTTGACGATTTTCTGAAATTTATATTTCAGTCTCCCGGTTATTTTAAACAAAACTGGGAAGTAGAAAGGTACTCTGAATATTTCCAGCAGTTAATCAAGTACGTCGCTGCTAATATCGCTAGTTTTCCCGATTCAGAAGTTTGGCGTTATTTGGGGGATTTTATTGCGAAAAATGTTAGATTCCAACTTTTGTATTTTAGCGAGGTCAATCTACTCAATATATTGAGTCAGAGAGCTGATATTCTGGAATTTTATTTGAAAAATATCGGCTGTCAAATAGAATGGAATTTTCCTCATAGAGAACCTGAAAGAACTAAAATCCGAGTTGGGTTTTTGCTTGATAAAATTAGTGATGAATGCGAGACTCGTGCTGCCATTTCGAGTTTTGAATATTTAGACAGAAGCAAATTTGAAATAATCGTGTACTATTTCCAGGTACAAGACGAGCGACTGGGGAAATATTGCGAAAATTGCGCCGACAAACTGGTGCAACTGTCAGAAGATTTGCCCAATCAAGTTCGAGAAATGCGATCGCACGATTTAGATATTCTGCTAATCTGCACCAATACTACCGACACTTCCCAACCAAGCGCCCTCCTGTGCCTGCACCGACTAGCGCGAGTGCAAATAGCTACCGGTGTATCAACCCCCGCAACCACCGGAAGCCGAAATATCGATTATTTCATTGCTGGAGATTTGACATTGCCCGCAGGTGCAGCAGCAGAGTATCGCGAAAAATTAATTACTTTAAAAGGTTCGGGAGTTTGTTTAAGCTATACTTTAGGATCAGCACCTGGCAGAGTTGAACCGACTCGCAGGAGTTGGGGAGCTACAGACGAATCTGTAGTGTTCATGTCCGGCGCTCCAGCTTTGACAATTATCCCTGAATTGAGAGAAACTTGGGCAAAAATTATTGCTGCCGTACCGAATTCTATTTTAGTTTTGTATCCCTTTAGTTCGCGCAATGGAAACTATCCGACGGTGCCTTTTTACAACCAAATTCGATCGCTCTTTGCCGAATTTGGGATTGACAAAAAGCGCTTAGTTGTGATTAAGGCGCTGCCATCTCGCGCAGATTGCATAAAATGTCTGGAATTGGCTGATATATATTTAGACTCATATCCATACAGCAGTGCCTGCTCCTTAGCAGAACCTCTGTTGGTGGGGTTGCCTGTAGTGGTAAGAAAAGGGCAAACAACTCGATCGCGACAATCAGCCGCCGTGCTCGAAGAACTGCTATTTCCGGAACTGGTAGCAAACAGCGAGAACTCTTATTTAGAGCTGAGCACAGCACTGGGTACCAACCCAGAACTGCGTCGGCACTACCGCGATCAAATCCAGCAAAAAATGGCGGCAAACCCCAAATATCTCGACAGTCGCGCTTGCTCGACCCAACTCGAAACACTCTTTGAAAGACTATTCCGAGAGTGAAGGAAGAAGGAAGTTCAGCAACTAAGGAGTGTACGGGATTTAACGGATGGATGTTGAGGGAACAAGGAAGATGGCAGAAGTAAAGATTTTCCCACTCTCCCACTCTCGCATCCCGCTACCATTATGAGACCCGTGGGGAACCCCTCGCTAGGCAGAGCGTCAAGAAATAGACAGCAATAGCGCTAGCCCACTGACGGTCTGCTATCATCGGGAAATCGAGGGGTTAGTGGTTGTCGCTCTTTTCCTGCCACAGCTAAATTAAAAGGGGAAGCGCAAGTCAGTTGGAGATAAAAAAATGACAGGACTTTTTCAAATAGGCGATAAATTACTGCAAGCTCAGGATATGCCATCGCTCCTGAAGCGCTACCAGTTGATGCCGCAATTCTTGCGGGGTGTAATAGTAGACCAAGCGATCGCATCCTTTAGTTGCAGCGACGAAGAACGCCAATCCGCCGTCGAGAACTTTCTGGCACAACACCAACTGACAGCCCCCGAAGCCAAAGAAGCTTGGCTGCGCGGCCAAAATATGACGGAAGAAGAACTTCAAGAGATGGCCGTTAGGCCCTTGCTGATCGAAAAATTTAAGCAAGCCACTTGGAGACCTAAAGTAGATAATTATTTTTTAACCCGCAAAGCCAGCCTAGACCACGTAGTCTATTCCCTGGTACGCACCAAAAATCCAGCACTGGCAAACGAACTTTACTTTCGCATCCTCGAAGGGGAACAAACCTTTGCTGAAGTGGCCCGCGACTATTCCGAAGGGCCCGAGTCCAAGTCAGGTGGCTTGTTGGGCCCAGTACCCCTGAGCCAGCCCCACCCGGCAATCAGCAAACTTTTGTCCGTCAGCCAGCCAAATCAACTCTGGACGCCGCGTCCTCTGGCAGAATGGATGGTAATTATTCGACTAGAAAAGTTCATGCCGGCCCAGCTCGATGAATCGATGCGGCTGCACTTGATTAACGAACTCTTTGAAAGCTGGCTCGCCGAACAGATATCGCAAATAGGCCCGCTACAGCCCCTCTCCTCCGTGTCTTCAATATCATGACAATCCAGCAATTGGGTCAGGGGCCCCCGGATTTATCCGTGGAGACTTGAAAAAGCGTAGCATCCTGACAAAAACCCCCTGGATTCATCTGTGGATTCAATCTAAAATCTAAAATCTAAAATCTAAAATTGGATGACTTCTTCCGCTGTTTCCCTCTCCCAAATTCAGGATTTCCTAGCTCAAACACCTCCCTTTGACAGACTGTCAGAGACGGCTCTGACAGCCTTGGTGGCTAAATGCCAACTCCTTGGCTACCGGACGGGGCAACCCCTGTTTGAACGGGAAAAAATGCCGACTCAGGTGGCAATTATCTATCAAGGCCAGGCCCGGCTGCTGGGCTTTGACCAGCGCTCGCAGCGCCACGTAAGTTTACGCTTGGTGCAGTCGAAGGAAATCCTGGGCTGGGCTGGCTTGCTCAGGGGAGTTCCCTGCGAAACGGCGATTGCTTCTACAGATGTGATCGCGATCGTCCTACCCGCCGAAGATTTCCTGAGCGTACTGGAAAAACAGCCGACTTTTGGAGAAGCCTTTCGCGAACACTGTTCCTTGAGCGAAGTATTTGAACTGTTGAGCCTGGAGTTGCAGCGCCAAGCCGACGGCACTTCCAATCTCAAGGAACTCACCCTGCAAGCTTGGCAAGATGCGACAGTTGTCAACGTACCAAACGGCAACAAAAAAACTCAAGACATCGCCAAAGAGCTAGATGCCGATCGAATTTGGCTTGTCAGCAGCGGCGTCTTGGGCGACTTTCCCACCGGCAGCCGCTTCTCTGTGGAAAACGCCGCCAAATCCTTAAAAGTAGAAGGCCGCCTCGGCGCCCGCTTGGTTGGCTTCCGGGAACCCTCAGAACCCCAACCCGAAACAGACTCATTAAATGGCACGACAGATACAGTAGGCTCAGGGAAAAAGCCACCCATCACTTTTGAGGATGTACCCCCCGCCCCCGATCGTCCTCCAGAACGCATAATCGACCAACCAAAGGATGCGGGGAGATACCCAGTTTTCCGCGCCAAAGGGCAGATTGAGGGCCCGCTTGCTTGCTTCCAAATGTTGAGCAAGTATTTTGGCCTCAAATTTCGTCGAGATATCATCCGCAAAGTTCTAGAAAATCAGTTAAAAACGGCTGGTTCTATCAGTATGCAAGCCTGCGGGGCGATCGCCCAAAGCATCGGCCTCACGCCCCAATTGGCGCAAGTGCCCGCAGAAGCAATCAACCGCATCAAAGCTCCCGTAATGATTAAATGGCAAGATAGCTTTGCCATTATTTACAGCATCACCGAGCAAGAATTGGTGATGGCCACGCCCGAACAGGGGCTGATGCGGAAGCGGATACCTCAGTTTAAAGAAATCTGGGGCGAACAGGGAGAAGTCCTGCTCCTGCAAGCTCCGCAAGTCGAACAAAAAGAGCAGTTCAGCTTCTGGTGGTTTGTGCCGGCGCTGATGGAACACAAGACAGTGTTTTTTGAGGTGTTGCTCGCTTCGTTTTTTGTACAGTTATTTGGTCTTGCCAACCCATTAATCAGCCAAATAATTATTGATAAGGTCTTAGGTCAGCGTAGCATTGACACTTTGGATATTTTGGGTGCCTTTCTGTTAGGTGTTGCCCTGTTTGAAGGACTTCTCAACGGTTTGCGTACCTTTTTGTTTATAGATACCTCAAACCGCATTGATGTCAAATTAAGTGCGGAGGTGATCGACCACTTGCTCCGGCTGCCCCAAAATTACTTTGACAACCGGCGCGTCGGAGATTTGGTCTACAAATTCAGCATGATGGGCCAGATTCGGGAATTCATGACGAGTACAGCTCTGACAGTGGTTCTTGATGCGGTATTTTCGGTGGTTTACGTCGCCGTTATGCTCTCCTACAGTGTGCAGCTAACGTTTGTATCTTTGGCAGTGGTACCGATACTGGGGCTGATGATTATTCTAATCAATCCGCTGGTGCTGCGCCTGATCAAACAAAGAAATATGCGTTTTGCTGACTCTCAATCTTATCTAGTAGAAGTAGTCAGCGGGATTCAAACTGTTAAGGCTCAAAATATTGAATTGAAATCCCGATGGGAGTGGTCGAGCCGCTACGCAAAATACATTACAGCCAGTTTTAAAACCATTATCACGGGGACTACCGCCGGTACGATTAGCGGCTTTTTAAACCAGGTGGGTAACTTAGCTCAGTTGTGGGTGGGAGCTTATTTGGTACTGGGAAATGAGATTACTTTGGGTCAGTTGATTGCTTTCCGAATTATTTCCGGGAACGTGACTGGTTCGCTGCTGCGTTTTGTGAGCGTCTGGCAAAGTTTCCAAGAAGTCTCAATGTCGATCGATATGCTTAAGGATGTGGTCGATACGCCGACGGAAACCAGCGATGAAGACCGGAGCAATATCCCGCTGCCGGCAATTCAAGGGCAGGTTACCTATGAGGAGGTTTCCTTCCGATTCCTAGAAAGCGGGGCACTGCAATTAGCTAATGTTAATTTGGAATTTCCCGCTGGCAGTTTTGTGGGAATCGTGGGGGGAAGCGGTTCCGGTAAAAGTACGGCGATGAAGCTGTTGCAGCGTCTTTATCCGCCGTTGTCGGGCCGGATTTTTATTGACGGATACGACATTTCTAAGGTGGAACTGTACTCGCTCCGCAGCCAACTTGGGGTGGTGTTGCAAGATACTTTGCTGTTTAACTGTACTGTGCAGGAAAATATTGCTCTGAGTAATCCCGATGCGAGTACGGATGAGATTGTGCGAGCTGCAAAATTAGCGGTAGCTCACGATTTTATTATGGGCTTACCTGCTGGCTACAATACGGTGGTGGGAGAGCGGGGTTCGTCGCTTTCTGGGGGTCAAAGGCAGCGTTTGGCGATCGCCCGCACGATTTTGCAAAACCCGAAACTGCTGATTTTGGACGAAGCTACAAGCGCCCTCGACTACCATTCCGAACGCCAAGTTTGCAATAACTTAGCAGAAGCTTTTGCCGGCCGCACGGTGTTTTTCATTACTCACCGCCTGACTACCATCCAAAACGCCGATGTAATTATTATGATGGATCAAGGTTCTGTAGTCGAGCGGGGAACTCATAAAGAATTAATGGCTCTTAAAGGGCGTTACTACTGCCTCTTCCAACAACAAGAGTCATCGAATACCTGATCTCTAACAACTCACAACTGATCACTAACGCTTAACAACTGAGAACTAACAAATGGCTATGAAATCGTTAATACTTTCTGAGCAACCAGTCATTCTCGAAAAACCAGCGATTTGGTCGCACTTGTTTTTGTGGATGATCATGCTGATGACCACTTCTGCTGTAGTTTGGGCTTATTTTGCTAGCGTAGAGCAAGCTGTCCCTGCTGTCGGCCAATTGGAACTCAAAGATGGTGCTAGAGACATCCAAGCACCTGCTACGGGCGCTGTGGTGAGACTTCACGTTGAAAATGGCGATCGCGTGGAAAAAAACCAGCCTCTGCTCACTTTCAACCCCCTTGCACCCAGTGCCGATTTAACATCGATACAGAAAACTAAAGAAGCTCTGGAAAAGGAAAATAAATTTTACGAAGATGTTGTCAACGGCAAAATTCAAGGCGCTGTTCCTTCTAACCTAGAATCAACAATCAAGGACAGACAGAGCCTCACGGCACAAAATCAAGTGCTGCAAGCTTTGATTGACGAACTGTACCTCAATCGGGGAGCTAGCGGAAATTTTGATGCTGCTCAGCAAGGACTTTATGTTAATTATCGATCGGAATTTCTGTCTCGCGTCGCTGCAGCTCAAGGCCAAGTTCAGGAGTTGGAAAAACAACTGAAGCAAGCTCAGGATGCTGAGAAAGCCGCCGGCGATCAAATGACAGTGGCACAGCAACAATTGGGTTTTGCCCAGAACCAATTAAATTATGCTCAGCAGCAGTTAGCTTCTTCGCAAGAGCAAGTAAAATCCGCCCTGGCTCAGAGAGATTTGGCTCAAGAACAGTTAGCGAAATCCCAACAAGTATTGAAGTCGAATCAAAACATTCTAGGCAGACTCGCCCCCCTGGTGGAGGAAGGAGCCATCGCTGAACTGCAAAAAGAACGTCAAGAGCAAGATGTTTTCAGAGGCCAAAGCGACGTTCTCAAACAGCAAGATCAAATCAAGCAGCGCGAAGGTGAAATCAACTCTCGCAAAGGCGAAATTAACACACGCCTCGGTGAAATCAATACGCGCCGAGGCGAAATTAACGCGCGTCAAGGTGACATCCAAAAAATTAGTGCTGACATACAGCGCCAGCAAGGAGAGCAAGCGCGCATTCAGGAGTCTATCGCCCGCGCCCAAGAACAGTTAAAAAACACCAAGGATTCCTGGGCAAAAGAACTTTACAGCAAAATTGCTGAAAACGAGAAACAAATTGCCAGCAGCGATTCTCAGCTAAGCCGCTTCAAAGTGGAAAACCTGAAAAAGTTGTCCGAGGTGAACGCTCAGCTAGAAAAGGCTCAACAAAACCGCGACACTCAAGTGATGAAGGCTCCGGTATCGGGGGTAATCTTTGATTTGAAGCCTTCTACGAAGGAGAAAGCTAAGTTGGATATGGCGAAAGATCCGATATGCCAATCCATTATTAATACGGTGCTGAAACCGGGCGAACCGCGCCCAGCACGCTGCGAAGAAGCTTATTACGAAGCGCAGCAAACTGAAAAGCTGCTCAAAGTTTTGGATGACGACAACGGTCTGGAAGCAGTGGTTTACCTAGAAAACAGCAATGTGGCTCTGGTATTGGATGCTTTGAGACAGAAGCGGGCAAAATTGGAGCAGTATCACGGCAAGCAATTAGACGGAGAAAAGATTGACTGCGAAACAGGTAAAAGTTGCGTTTGTCCAGAGAAGGAAGTCAACAGAGAGAAACTGGGTTTGACGAAATACCAATGTGTGCCTGTGGAAGTGAATGTAGAAGCTTTCCCGGCGATGGAGTTTGGTACTGCTGAGGGTGAAGTGATAGAGATTAGCAGCGATGCTGAGCCTCCTACTGAACTGCGGAAATACTACGCTTTCAAAACCAAAATTAAGCTCAAGAATCAGAAGTTTGTTTTGAACAAAGGCAAGGCGAATGAAGTGGAGGTTAACTTGCAGTCGGGAATGTCCGTGAGTTCTAATATTAATATCGGCAAGCGGACTGTTTTGCAGATGTTTATCAACCGATTTACTGGGAAAATGGATACGTTCAAGACTATTAAGTAGCGAACTGTTGACGGTTGACTGTTGACTGTCAGTAGAAAAGCTGATGATAAGCTGTCGCGCATTTAAATTGTATGTTCAGGGCGGGCGGGACGCCCAACCCCTATTCCCCACAAGACTTGGATTTTTTTTGACATACAATTTAAATGCACAGCTTATCATCTCCGGTCGAGCGACCGCGATTTTTGTAGGGGCGCGTTCACCAACAATACCTGCGAATAATTGACAATATCAAAAACCCGCCCCCACCTGGATATTATGGTTAATCGATTCGGACATGATATGACTAGATTTTACAATTCCGATGCTACCGGATTGGATATTAATGAAAAAAATCATATTATTTACTTTATATCTAATTCCTGTCCTCTTATTAATCGGATTTGTAGCGAATTTTAGCGTTAACGTTCCCGTTGATGACGAGTGGAGGTTAGCTAGCCTTTTTGAAAAAATAGCTGCAGGAAATGTAACTTTTAAGGATTTTTGGGCTTTGCACAGCAACCACCGCATACTTTTCCCTAAAATAATTATTGCGGTGCTGGCTTTTGCTTCCCGATGGAATATTAATTCTCAGTTGTGTCTCAGCATAGGTTTGGCTGCGATCACTTTTATTGCTATGTACAAGTTATCCTCGATGCAAGTTAAGAATGTCGCGGATGATTTGTGGCATTTAGCTAATATTTTAACTTGTATTTTGCTTTTCTCGCTAGTTCAGCACGAAAACTGGCTTTGGGGATTTCAATTGGCTTGGTTTTTTGTAAATTTATGTTTTGTAGCTGCGGTTTATGCACTGGTTTCACATCACAAATTATTGCCTAATATTAGAATCTCTATTGCTGCTGTATTCTGCTTTTTTGCGAGTTTTTCGCTCGCTCAAGGCTTGCTGTCTTGGTTGGCTGTGATTCCGGCTGTGGTGGCTTTGGAGGGAAATGCAGCGCAGAAACGAAAAAGACTTATTGTCTGGATGCTGCTCTTTGTGGCAACTTGTGCTGTTTACTCAATAGATTATCATCCGAGTCGGAAAGCAAGTATTATTTCATTGTTGAATAAGCCCTTTGTGGTGATTGATTACTTTTTAAGTTTGCTGGGTTCGCCCATTGTGCGATCGCCTGGAATTTCAGCATTCGTTGGATTGCTAATATTTGCAACTTTCTTATTTTTGGGATTCCACTTTGGGAGAAAGATTACCGAGCACCGTGAGGCTTTACCTTGGCTGTCCATAGGTTTGTTTTCGGTTTTATCGGCTCTGTTTATTACGGCTGGAAGGGCAGAATTTGGGGCGATTCAGGCGATAGAATCGTCTAGATATACGACTAATTCGATTTTGCTGTTAATTGCTTTGTTTCAGCTCGGTCAAGTGTTTGTCCGAGGTAAGATTGCCACCATAAATCGCCACTATAAATTTGTTTATCGGGTAGTTGCAGGGCTATTAATTGCTACAATTATTGTTAACTCTCAACAGGCGATCGCCCAAACTCGATCGGCAATTATTTACAAACAAGGCGCTCAAGATTGTTTGCAGTTAATTAACTATCTGGAACCATCTGATTTTTTCAATAATTCACCGGAAAGCTGTGTGAGGGTGCTGAGCCAAAAAACTTGGCTGGTGAGAGAAGGCGCTGCAATTATCGACAAAATAGGTTGGCTCAAGTTCGCGAAAAATGTAGAGTTTATTTCTAATACGGAGAAAGTTTACGGTTATTTAGACAAACCTCAAACTAGCGATAAATCCTTGACTGTTAAGCAAAATGATGCTGTCAAGGCTGCGGGTTGGGCGGTTTGGCCAGAAAAATTGCAACAGCCGAATATTGTACTGCTATCTGTCGGGGACAAAAAATCTTTTTTTGCTAACGCTTATGTAAATTTGGACAGTCCCGACATTGCTGAGAGTTTAAAATCTGAGTTATACAATAATGCAAGGTGGGCTGTTGATTTGTCGGATAATAATTTGCCGATCGCCCAAACGGAAATTAAAGCTTGGGTGTATAATCCTCTTGACAACCAGTTTGTCCAGTTGCGCGGAGGATGAGGAGTGAAAATTTCTGTGATTATACCAGCCCACAATGAGGAGGGCTGTTTGTACGGTACTGTGCGGGCGATCGCCCAGACGCTCGATTTAGAAGGCATTCCGCACGAAATTTTGATTGTGAATGACAATAGTGTCGATCGAACTATTGATATTTGCCAGGAGTTGTCAGAGACTTTTCCCACAGTTAGATACATCAACAATCAACCTCCCAACGGTTTCGGATTTGCTGTGCGACGGGGATTGGCGGAATTTGACGGAGATGCGGCAGCAATTGTGATGGCGGATGCTTCCGACGATCCGATAGATTTGGTAGCAGGATACCGCAAGTTGCAAGAAGGATATGATTGCGTTTTTGGTTCCCGCTTTATCAAAGGTGGCTTTATAGTTGATTATCCAATTCACAAGTTAGCAATTAACCGATTAGCAAACTGGTTTGTCAAAAGTATTTTCGGCTTGCGATACAGCGATGTCACCAATGCTTTTAAAATTTACCGAAGAGAAGTAATAGAAGGCGTACAACCGATTTTGAGTCATCATTTTAATTTAACCGTGGAACTGCCTTTAAAAGCAATTGTCCGGGGTTTTTCCTATACGGTGATTCCTCTGAGGTGGTACAATCGGACTGCTGGTATTTCTAAGCTGAAAATCAAAGAGATGGGCAGTAGGTATTTGTTTATTGTCTTGTATGTATGGCTGGAAAAACATCTGTCTCGCGGCGACTACCACCGGACTAGAAAGATAGCAAAATTAAAAGTGAATGCCTGAGAGAATTTTAATTGTTGGTGGGGCCGGTTTCATCGGCAGTTGTTTGGCAATTGGCCTGAAGAAACTGCACCCGGAATGGCAAATAATTTGTTTAGATAACCTGCGTCGCCGGGGTTCGGAATTGAATCTGCCTCGGCTTAAAAGTTGCGGGATTCAGTTTGTTTACGGGGATATTCGCACAGCGGCAGATTTAGATCCAGTTGCACTCAATGCTGACTGCATTATAGATTGTGCTGCGGAGCCTTCTGTGTTGGCTGGTTTTAGTTCACCTCAGTACGTTTTGCAGACGAATTTACTGGGTACTGTAAATGTTTTGGAGTTGGCGAGACAAACGGGTGCGAGTTTGCTGTTTTTGTCTACCAGTCGGGTTTATCCGATCGCCAGTGTCAAGTCTGTTAAGCTGTTAGAGTTGCCGAATAGATTTGCGATCGCCCCTGAGCAAACTTTACCCGGTATATCCGAGTTGGGCATATCAGAAGACTTCCCATTAAAAGGACACCGTTCGCTTTACGGAGCAACTAAATTAGCTTCGGAATTGCTGATTGAGGAATACAGGGAAGCATACAATGTGCCCGCAATTATTAACCGCTGCGGGTTAATTACGGGTGCTTGGCAAATGGGTAAAGTAGATCAGGGAGTTTGCGGTTTGTGGGTGGCGGCTCACTATTTTCAAAAGTCGCTGAATTATATCGGTTTTGGCGGCAGTGGGAAGCAAGTTAGGGATTTGCTGCACGTTGAAGATTTGTTGAGGTTAGTTAATTATCAATTAGAACATTTTGCTGAATTTGACGGTGAAGTTTTTAATGTTGGCGGCGGTTTGAGCAACAGTCTTTCTTTGCTTGAGACAACTGATTTGTGCCAAAAAATTACCGGGAAATCGATTCTGATTCATCCTGTTTTGGAGGAACGCGCGGGCGATATTCCGATTTTTATTACTGATTCTTCTAGGGTGATGGAGCGCACAGGATGGCGGCCTGTTATTGGGCCGGAAGCGGCTTTGCAGGATATTTATGATTGGATTGCTGCTAATGAGGTGGTTTTAAGTTCGATTTTGTAGGGATTTTTTAACCGCAGATGCAGGCGGATAAACGCGGATAAACGCAGATGTATCGCTCTGCCTGGATCTGACGGGAAATGCCTGTCATGAGTCTCTACCTCTGGGGTTTTGTTTCGATGCTTTAACAAACATTTGACCTCCCAAAAATCGCCACAAAAAAGGCAATTTTAAGTAAACTTTTAAAAGCCAGGGCGAGGCAGGTCTGCCTTTGGTCGAAAATGGTAAAAATCTGGGTATAATTAGATCTATTTCAAAGCCGATGGTTTGTAAAAGTTCTTGCAGCGATAAGTGGGTAATGGGTAATTGATGATCGATAAAATCATAATATTCTTTGAAAGAATATTTGAAATTTGGTTGGACAACTAAGAGAGAACCCCCTGGCTTAAGCGCTTCAAAGCAAAATGCAATAATTTGGATTAGTTCTTCTTTGTTGCGGAGATGTTCAAAAAAATTAGAGATAAATATCCGGTCAAATTGTTCGCTAAAAGCTGGGTTTTTGCCAATATTTAAAATATCAATATTCAGCACTTTTACATCAGGGTTTGCCAATAACTTTGAATCGGGATTGAGGTCAATTAAACATTTTTTTGCAGCCTTAATTTGATTTATAAACTCGCAGTAACCGCCGCCAATATCTAAAACGGTTGATTCTGGAGGAACATAATTTTGTAAAAACTCGTCAATTAAAACTTTCCAGAGTGCCACCTTTGCTTGCATTTGTCGGGAATCAAATCGATTGGCGTACAAATTTTTGAGATATGCGTCGGCTTTCATAGTAAAATAGCAGAGACTGAGTATGAGTTTATCACTTTCACAGCTAACTATGAATGTTATATCTACCGAAATACCGGAAGTTCTGATCATTGAGCCGAAAATTTTCGGGGACGATCGCGGTTTCTTTTTTGAGAGTTTCAATCACAAAGCTTTTGTCGAAAAAACAGGCGTGACGGCCGAATTTGTTCAAGACAATCATTCCAAATCTTCTAAAAATGTGCTGCGCGGTTTGCACTACCAAATGCAGCAGCCTCAAGGGAAATTGCTGCGGGTAGTTGCAGGCGAAATATTTGATGTAGCGGTGGATATTAGAAAAAATTCGCCGACTTTTGGGCAGTGGGTGGGCTGTTTGCTGAGTTCAGAAAATAAACAGCAACTTTGGGTTCCAGCGGGATTTGCACACGGTTTTTTAGTAGTATCAGAAATTGCTGAAGTTTTGTACAAAACTACAGACTACTATGCACCGGGACACGAGCGGTGTATCCTGTGGAATGACCCCGATTTGGCGATCGACTGGCCGCTAGATGGTGCCCAACCAATCTTATCAGCTAAAGACCAAGCTGGACAAACGTTGAAAAGAGCTCAAGTGTTTTGATCATGAAAATTTTACTCGCTGGTGGCAGCGGACAGCTAGCTCAAGAATTGCAGCCGATTTTATTATCTTTGGGAGAGGTTATTGCGCTCGATCGCACTCGCCTCGACTTATCCCAACCCGAAAGCATCCGTCAAGCAATGGCTGAAATTCAACCGGATTTAGTCGTCAATTCGGGTGCTTACACTGCGGTAGACAAAGCCGAAAGTGAACCAGAATTAGCATATGCAGTCAACGCTATTGCCCCAGGAATTTTTGCCGAAGAATGCGAAAAACTGGGAGCAAGTTTGATGCACTTTTCTACTGATTATGTATTTGACGGCAGCCACGGTTCTGCTTATCTGGAAACAGATTCTACGAATCCACTGGGAACTTACGGCAAGTCGAAATTAGCAGGCGAGGCAGCAATTCTAAAATCGGGAAACCGACATATTATTATTAGAACCGCGTGGGTTTACGGCAACGGTGGCAAAAGTAATTTTGTCAAAACCATGCTGAGGTTGGGAAAGGAAAGGGAAGAAATTCGAGTAGTAGCCGATCAGATCGGAAGTCCTACTTGGACTGGGGATTTAGGTGCGGCGACTTCACAAATTATTCCTCTCCTTGGGCCAGAAACTTTTGGAACATACCAGTACACTAACAGCGGTGTTTGTAGTTGGTACGATTTTGCGATCGCCATTTTTGAGGAAGCAGCACAACTCGGCTTTCCCCTAAAAGTTCAGCGCGTAATTCCCATCACCACCGCCGAATATCCGACGCCCGCAAAACGTCCGGCTTTTTCTGTCCTCTCTACGGTGAAAATATCAGCACTTCTGGGTACGTATCCTCCCCACTGGCGGCAAGGACTCAGACAAATGCTGGCAAGAGAAGTGAAATAAAAATTCGAGTAAATCTGTAAAGTAGCCAGAAACCGGGTTTTTTAACCAAAATACTTGGTTCTAACCCTCAATCAAGTAAAAAACCCGGTTTCTTTAATCCCAGCGCGTACAACTTAGCCCAAATCGATTACAAATATCGCCATCTCCCCATCCATGAAAATCAAGCAACAATATATTTTAATTGCCGCATCAGTTCTCGGCATTCTAATACCAGCGTCATATATTTTGTACTTGATATCGCAAGCGGGAGACTTGTCTAATTTTGATTATTGGTGGATGACATGGAATTTTTATTCAGTAGACGGTTTCTCTACAAATCCTTTTAATTGGATATTTCGTGCCAACGAGCATTTTGTCTTGATTCCGGCAATTATTTATGGCTTGAATATAGCTGTCACCCAAGGTTCAAATATTGGTTTATGTTTAGTTGCCTGGTTCTTGGCTTGGATTCAGTGCTACGTATTAATTGCTCTGCTGCCGTTAAATTTGAGGCGTTTTCCGCTGCAATTTATCTCGCTACTCCTTTGCATTTCTATTTTTAATTTTACTCCGGCGGCGGCTCACAATTGGATGCGGGGATTCAGTGGCGTTCACTGGATAATTGCTAATTTATTTGTGATTTGTTCGATATTTTGTTTGCAATCCTATGCGACGCTTTTGTCAAGTAAGAGGGAGGCAGAGCCTCTGGATACTCATTCCCAGGCAGAGCCTGGTAACGAGTTTGTAGGGGCGGTGCCCCCGTGCCCGCCCCCGCATTTAAAAAATAAGTGGGTAATTGGCAGCATTGTTTTTGGCGTTTTAGGCTGTATTAGTTACAGCACTCCTTTAGCTTTGTGGCCGATATTGTGTGCTGCTGCTGTTGTGCTGCGGTTTCCTCGGCGAATAACTTATTTGTATTTCATTGCTTCGATTGCCGTGATTGGCATTTATTTTTTAACTTATAAAACTCCATCTCATCACCCTTCTTTAACTAAAATTAACCCGCTCAAAACTCTTGAATATATTCCCACTTATATCGGCGGAATTTTTAGTGAAAATATTATTGTTGCTTCAATTATTGGTATAATTGGTTTGATAGCAGTGACTGGTTTTGTGGGTTATTGGCTATTTGTAAAAAAGGTCGATCGCCCGGATTGGCTGCCTTGGCTATCAATCCAACTTTACACGCTGCAAACGGCGTTAATGGCCGCGGTTAGTCGATCAGGATTTGGCGTCGAACAAGCCACAGCTTCCCGCTACGCCACACTCCCAGCCTTGTTTTGGATGAGCACAATTGTGCTGACAGTATTGTGGGTGCGCGAGTTGCAGCCAACACCGAGAATTCAAGGGCGTTGGCTGACACCCCTGTTTGCAGTCGCCACAGTTGCGATTATTTTAATGTACGGGGTGGGAGGCGAAACTGCAATGGCGATCGCCCGCAGAGCAACCTATCAACCGTTAGTAGCATTATCACTGCAATTAGGTATCACCGACGTAACGCTAATTAAAGACCGCGTAGGCAACAAACCCGCCGCTTTTGTCGGGTTAATCGACGCATTAAAAACTAACAACTTAGTGCCATTTAACCGAGACATTACAAAACACAATTTCTGTGCAGCATTAGACACAAAAATAGACCCAAATTTACTGTCAGCACCCAAAGACGGAGTACCCGGATATTTTGATACCGTAACTAAACTCGCGCCCGCCGCCTCCAGAGTAATTGGCTGGGTAGGAGACCCCGAAAACAATGTAAAATGTATTGCCATTCTCAATCAAGAAAATATCGTTCGAGGTTTCGCCATGTCAGGATTTCCCCGCCCAGATTTAGTTAAATTATTTGGCCCTTCCTACGAATTCGCAGCTTGGAGAGGATACATTCAATCATCACCAACAGATAAATTATTGACAGCCTATGCCTCCTTTAAAAACCGCAAAGATTGGGTAGCCTTGCGAAACTCCCAAGTTATCAATAAAAACTAAAAAACCTTTCTGTCTCCTCCTCTGCGCCCTCTGCGCCCTCTGCGGTTAATAAAAAAAATCTCATTGACAACAAAAATGAAATAAAATATCCCTATGCCAAAACACCTCAGCTTCGTAATCCCAGTTCACAACGAAGAAGCTACCATAAAATTGCTGTTTGACAAAATCCAACTTGTCATGTTCCAAACAGAAATTGACAGTTACGAAGTCATTTTCATAGATGACGGTAGCCGTGATTATTCCTGGCAAGAAATCACAGATTTAGCCAGCCAACATCCCAAACTAATTAAAGCGATTAAAATGCGCCGCAACTTTGGCAAATCCGCCGCACTTTCAGCAGGATTTCGTAATGCAGCAGGGATAATTATCTTTACTCTCGATGCCGACCTTCAGGATGATCCCGCTGAAATTCCCAAATTTTTACATCATTTAGAATCGGGATTTGATTTAGTTTCTGGTTGGCGAAAACAGCGAAACGACCCGCTTTCTAAAACTTTACCTTCCAAGCTGTTTAATGCCGTTGCGTGTTTGCTGACAGGGGTGCAAATGCACGATATGAATTGCGGTTTTAAAGCTTATCGTAGGGAAGTTTTGCAGTCGATTAAATTGTACGGGGAATTGCACCGCTACATTCCGGCTTTAGCAAACAATTTAGGGTTTAGAATTGGGGAAGTAGTTGTCGAACATCATCCGCGAAAGCACGGAAAATCAAATTACGGCTGGGAACGTTATGCGCGGGGTTTTATTGATTTGTTGACGGTGTTAGCCACGACGCAGTATTTGCACAAACCGGGTCATTTGTTTGGGGGTTTGGGATTGTGTTTTGGCTTGGTTGGAACTGTTTCGCTGAGTTATTTGATAGTTATTTGGTTTCTGAATTTGGCGGGGATGAATTTTGGGCCGATCGGGAATCGACCTTTGTTATTTTTTGGGATTTTGTGTACAATTCTGTCGGTGCAGTTGATTTCTTTGGGGATTTTAGCTGAGTTGATGGCGCGGAATGTGGATGCTGATTATGTGGATAAGCAAATTAGCGAAATTATTGATGATTCTGGTTTTGATATTTAACCGCAGATTAAGGCGGATTAACGCTGATTAACGCAGATAAATCGGATATTGAAATTGCTTATAGACAAGCAAAGTCTGTTTCTGCTGACTAAGATAAAATTATAATTGGGATTTAACAAGTTTTACCAATTACGTATTACCTAATTTTATAAAGTATCCATTTGCCTTGTTTGTCGGCGATTTCCCCTGGAATATTTGGGTGCCAGTCAGTACGAGTCAGGATATAATCGGCATGATATTTTTTGGCTACTTTGAGTAAATCCGCACTGCTGCGGCGGATGAAAAAGTCATTTCCTCCCCAAATCATTTGCGGGTTTAATGGCACTCCTAAAACGGTTTCCATGCGACTTTGCCATTCTTTGATGCCTTTTTCGGTAAAGGGAAAGTTTTTGAAGTTGACTACAATCGCTCTTTCGGAGAAAAACTGAAAGCTGGTAACTGAAGGTGGAATTAATACGAGTGAATCGGGGCTGCTACTTTGCGAAAATCGGATAGCTAATTTGCTTAAGTCGTCTCTGGGAACGGCATTAATATTAACTCTTGTTTGAAATACATTTAATATAGGTTTGGGCAGAATTCCTGCTATTCCAAAAACTAATGTGGCGGTAGTTATTAAGGCTAATATGTGAGTTATAGTCTGTTTTATAGATGTAGCTAGGGATGTTTCTTCTAAAATGAATGGGAAGGCAAGGATTGAGAAAAGGACGGGGATGTTAATTATTCGATCGCTAATTATTTCCCATGAATCAGTCACCGGATATATCAAGCTGAAAATTACCGTGCCTGCTGCTAAAATCCACAACAATATATTATATCGTTTGGGAAATACGTATTTTTTTGTTTGCCACACTGATAATCCTAGGAAAATGATACCACGAAAAGGGAAAGTTAGTACAGCTAACAGCAACAAACTAACAGCTATTTGTTTGTCTCTGTAAAGTTGATAGACCGTCAAAGCTACAGCAATAAATATAATTATTTGAGCAAAAGGTACGGTTCTAGCTAACTGTAGTTTGGCGATAAAAGCCAGCGGGTAAACTTCGACAAATACGTAATTTATAAATAATGCAAAAATTGATGTGCCAACAATTATATAAAAATTAATCTGGTCTTCTTTGGGCAATAAACCGGAGTTTTTGATGCAAAGCAAGCCACCAATTATGAAACATATAAAGTTGAACCAATTCCCCAAATCCCAATTTGACGGGAGGATGTGGTGGGGGTTGCGGACTTTCGCGTGAATGTAGACAAACTCGGCGTTGTCGATAGTGTGAGTGCTGGTAGTACCTGTTAATAACATCGGTACGTAAACGATACTTGCCATTGCTGCTAAAAGTGCGATCGCCAAAATCAATGTTTTAAACTTCCGCTGTCTTACAGATTCAATAACTAAAACGGGAACCATCATCAATCCCGGCAACAAACCAACTAAAAATTGCAGCAAACAGCCCAGTCCAAAAAAGAAATATCCGGTCAGCCATTTCTGGCGCAAACTAAAGTAAATTCCCCAGATTGCGAAACCCATTGCGAAGGTACTGGGTACTGATTTGGTGGAAAATATCAGGGTGTTACCAACATCTGTAAATGAAGCGGCTATACATAAAAAAGCCATCGCTGCGGCAGGCAGTTTGGAATTAGTATAGATATTGAGAATTGCGTAGCAAGCGAGGATAAATGAACCGAAGGCGAGGAATTGATAAATAAAGTGCGCTAGGGGAATGCTTGTTCCTAAGTTGGCGAGCAAATAGATAATATAATAATAGTAATATCTCGGATTAAACTTAACCATTTCCTGAACGTAATAGTCATTTTTGTACAGTTCAGGATTTAACATAAATTGAATGGGCGGCACTTCGGGAAAGTTGCCTCCTATCGGGAAAATATACCCAGTGGCCATCAGGGAGCCGATGATGACAAAAGTATAGAGAGATAGATTAAAATACCAGTGGGATTTTTGATGTTTTTGCATTGACGGTTCAATTTACCTACTGACAGCTAAATTGTTAATCTCCAGTTGGCATTGCTTTGTTAAATCCTGTTGGCTGCTACTCAATACCTCAAGCAGCAGATAAATGGGATTTTTGCCCTCAACTAATAGATTTAAGTCGATCGCACTTTTTTGACTATAAGCCATCTCTGCTGAGTCTACTAATTTACCTCGCTTGTCCCACAAAGTCAAGCGCAGGGCAATTCCCGGACATTGTTTGTTAGGTAAATTGAGTTTGCCGGTAACTTTCGCTTTGTCTGAGATAGAACCTAAATACAGGAAAGATGTATCGAGTTTCTTGCTGTTTTTAATTGGATGAGTTACAATATGATATAGGTTATCCGATTCTTGACTGACTGAATAATTGGCACTTGTGTAGATTGATTGATGCAAACTAATCCAATCTAACTGCGTGCCTGGTCGATCGACTATTTGCCGCTGCATCGCATCCAGAGTCCTAACTGCCGTTGCTGTATCAGTCGGCCGCACCCTCCGGTAAACGCTGACAGTCACGCCGTTTTCTAGCTTAAACTGTTCCGGTAGCAATTGGAAATCGCGGGCAATTTCCCAGTTTTGAGTAAAGGCATCGTACACAACTTTAACAACATCTTGTTCGTGCGATCGCAAAACTTGTTCGTCAGTCGGTAACACCTGCTGAAAAGGCACAGCAACCACCGCATATTGTGACTGCAACAACTCCGGTAGCGGGTAAGTATCGCGCGAGTCAATTTGCGGTCTCCCGATTGTATTTAATTTCCACCAGCCCTCCGGCGGGTTTAATTTTCGGTTGGCTTGTCGCAGGATATTAGCATTAAAACTGTTAGAAGCACCGGCAATATAAATCGGTTCTTCATTCGGTGCTAATTTTCGCAGAAACTCTACTAATTTTACAACTTCGTCGTAGTCCGATCGCACTAACGGCGGAAAATTACCCACAAACAGTCTTGGCAAATCAACCTTGAGAGGAATTAACCCGACTGCGGCATTGACAACTAGGTACAAACCCGCCGCGCCCAGCATGAAATACCGGATTTTTCCCTTGAGTGTCAGCCAAGTTGTCCAGAAAAATGTGGATAATCCTAAAAGTGCGATCGGTGTAATATGAATTGTATAGTGCAAGTAGCCGTAACGCAACACTAACAGCCATTCAATCAGCGACAAAACCCCAAACAACGAAACAAAAATAGTCGCTGCCGGAACCATAATTCGGGTGAGAATTCCCGCAGAAAAACCAATCAGTACCAGCAGCCAAGTTCCCAAACCGTAAAAATCCGCATAACGAGTTAAAATATCATTTACAGGCAAACTCCAAGCGACATACAAATTGCGGTAGTCAACCGTCAGAGCACTGCGAGTAAAATCTCCTGCTACCAACATTAAAATAGTCAAGCTAGTTGCCGCTATTAAACCCAATTTAAAAGCGGATTCAAACAAGCTTCTGTAGGCAAACTGCAATGTTGCGTCCTTTTCTTTTGGAGAGGACAACGCCGTTTCCTTACGGTATATTAGTACAATAAACTCGATGAAAGCCTGTAAAGTCGCTGCACCCAAAAATGCGATCGCACTATAAGCAAAATGGCGCCGCAACAGAATCGCCCCCGCCAGCAAAAACCCAATTAACGGGATTTTCCACCAAGATTTCAGCTTAAAATCCTGCAAATAAACCAAAATTGCCAAGGCTACAAACACACAGCCGCCAGTATCCAGATATCCCCGCAGAGTCGGTATCCAACTCATCGGAATTAATAAACTCAGCAGCACAGTTGACCAAAACACCCGGCGGGGATAAACTGGAATTAGCTTTGCAGAAATTGCCCCCAGCAACAGGCGAAACGGCAGCACATAAATCAGGGATACGCTGAGAATGTAACTTAGGCGAGACTCGCCAAATAATAGAATAAACGGCACTAACGGCAGAGAGATTAACAGGTTTTTTTCCTTAGATAGCGATTCTATAACTCCGCGCCATGCTTTATCTGGCGAGCCTCGAAATAAATTTGCTGTGTTGACTGTAGCAGTGTTGTAGCCCGCGTAATCCCACCAATAAAAAGTATGTTCGCTGGATACATAGATTGATGTTACTGCAACTGTTACAAGAACAAGTAAAAACAGAAAAAAGCCATCAATCAAACTCTTGCGAGGCAATTTAAAAGAAACAAAATCCAATAATCCCATCACTCTCGCAACCCTAAATAACTTATAAACTTCTTCTTTCTCTCTTCCTTCGCGCCCTTTGCGCCTTCGCGGTTCGTTAACTTACCTTAAAACAGTACCTTGCAAAAAACCTTCCAACTTTTCTGCATATTGCCGATTCGCGATCGCACTTGGATGAAGGTCATGAGGTAAATTATTATTGGCAGGTATTTTCAAATCAACCGAAATATCCGCTGTCGCAATTCCCTCCTGACTTAACTCCTCCAACATCTTAGCAGAACCTGTATTAATTCCCGCCACAACTAACTTAACACCATTAGCCTCAGCCACGCGGTTAAACTCTTCAATAATTGCCTTAGAAACCTCGTGACTTTTGTACAATCCCTCTTCAAATTGATTGTAATTAACCTCCAAAAAATGGCTTAATGCAGAAATCGGCATCAGCGGGAACTCGTGATATTCAAGTTTTGCCATTTTGTAGGTAAAATTATTTTCTCTATTCAGCCTAGCATCGGGCTGGAATAAAATACCGAGTTTATTCCAAGCAGCCATTTGCTTTCTTCTCGCCCTTAACAAAGTATTGCGACGGTCGTGAAATCCCGCATAAGCAATCACGGCAATTTTTGGTTTATTTCCTTGTTTGAGTGCTTCTTTGAATTGAATCAACGAGTGCAGCGTGCCGTAGCCGTTAACGCCAAAATTTACTATTTCATACTTGGGTAATTTCTCTTGCAGCAACCAAGCATAAGTTTCGCTATCATTCAATGACCAACCGTAGGTAAAAGAACAGCCAAATATCCAAATTTCTGGTTTTTTTGACGATAAATTGTAAGTATTGAGGGGATGAGTTATTCTTAAACTATTATTGAGATGAGTGGCATTAAATGAGTAATTGCCGTTAAGTGTTACCTTGAATTTACCCGGCAAATGCTTGTAGCCTAGTTCCGAGTCTTTGGTAAAAAAGTTACCTTTTGGTTCGACTGCAACATCAACATTTTCTATTTGCCAGGGTTTGTATCCCGCAACTCGCAAGACAATTTCAGCCGTGGTTGTGGATAAAAAAATTGGAAAAATTAGATATGTTATTAATCTGAAAATAAAGGTTTTAATAAAAGTTTTTTTCATAATTTAGCGTAGGGGCGGGTTTTACAAACAATATTTGAGGTTCACCAACAATTTAGATAAACCCGCCCCCACACAGCCAATAATCTAGATTAACCAGATGTTCGAGATAGTCCAAAAAAATTTAGATTCCGATTATTCGTTGGGCGGGAGCGGGTTTATTATATTGTTGGCTTTACGCCGATATGGTTGGTGAAACACGCCCCTACAAGCCATTGTAGGGGCGGATTTCACCAACTATCTATGTCTAAAACAAACAATCTCGTAAACCCGTCCAATCGATGGATTAATTCCTAATAACCAGGCTCCTCCTCATACTCAGGAGTCTTAGTTTTCTCAGGGATATTCACCCGAGGAGCCTGGTAAGGCTTCGGTGCCTCATCGTCAGCCCAAGCATCGGCCTCCACATCATCCTCGTACTCGTACTGCACCACCGGCTGCTTGGGGCGAGAAATCTCAGGGCGAGTGTATTGCGGCTTCTCCTCGTACTCCTCCTCTTCGTAATCGTCCTCCTCGCCACCCCAATTATCCTCTTCGTAATCCTCGTAATCGTCGATGGGCTGCGGCTGTGCCTGCACCGCGCGCATCGGCGGCTGGCGAACCGCAGGCCGATTCCACTCTAAATCCTCATCCCAAGGAACTTCCTCCACCGCAGGCGCAGCTACCCGGCTCCGCATTTCCGGTGCAGGTATCCGCACGCCCGGGCCCAATTGATTTCCCGTAGCCACGGGTTTAGGATAATAACCTGCCTCGTCCTCTTCTCGTTCCCAAGGTGCTTGGCCCAAACCGACGCGCTCCAGCAAACCCACACTAAGCTGCCTGAGCCTTTCCTCGGAACCTTCAAACACAATCAAGCGATTCGGGCCACTGCTGACAATTTCTTCAATCCCCAACTCGTAAGTGCTGAGAACTTGGTCAGGGATTTGGGGGATTCCCAGAGAAGCGATAATTATAGAAACTAACTTACCGTCTTCGGGATCGAACCTAAAGCCTCGCACCCTACCCAAAAGTTCGCCGGTTTCGGTAATAACTTCGCTGTTAATCAAAATGCTGTAGACTTCAACATCAACATCATCTTCGATCGCGCTCTCATCTTCCACCAACAGCACGTCGCCGATTTCACTGACATTGCTGAGGAACATAAACTTCGGCATTCCAGCGACCGCAAATATATTATCACGCAGACCGATCGCCACAACTTCCCGTCTGTCAATGTCCACCCACAATTGACTAACCACCCCCAAGCGTTTACCTCTGTCGCGGGTGATGACCTGAGTGCCTAGAATGTCTGAGCGTTGGCAGATTTGTTCGGATGTCATTCTAACTTTAATCCTGATTTATTAAGTACATATATCACTCAACACGAGCGTTAACATAAACTCCGGGACTACAACTTCAGTCCTATGACTTGAGTATAAGCTCCCCGCGCTTGAGTAACACCAATTGTACGCTCAGCCGATTGAATCATAGGTCGCCGCAAACTCACAACAATAAACTGGGCTTGTTCCGACTGTCGTTTTATCATTCTAGCCAATCGCTCCACATTTGCCCCATCCAGAAACATATCCACTTCATCAAAAGCGTAAAACGTAGATGGGCGGTAGCGTTGCAGCGCAAAAATAAAACTCAGCGCCGTCAAGGACTTTTCGCCTCCAGACATGGAAGCCAGCCGCTGTACGGGTTTGCCCTTCGGGTGAGCAACCAAATTCAAGCCGCTGCTGAAGGGGTCTTCCTGGTCATCTAGCTGGAGATAGCCATCGCCTTCGGAAAGTTCCGCAAAGATAGTCTGGAAGTTCTCGTTAACCGCGTCGAAAGCTTCCTTAAAAGCGCGCCGCCTCAGCGTGGTAAAATTTTCAATTCTCAACAGCAGTTCAGTGCGTTCTCCTTCCAATGTCGTCAACTTTTGACTCAATTCTTGAAGGCGTTCTTGAGTGCGGTTGTACTCTTCCAAGGCTAGCATATTGACTGGTTCTAAAGCTTGAATGCGTTTGGCGATCGCCTTTACTTCCTGCTGCAATTCCGTTAAATTGGCTTTCTCGACATTTTCAGGAATCGACGGCACGGGGTCGGGCATTTCCGCCCGCTGCGCTTCCAATAGAGTGCGGACTGCACTCAATTGTTCCCGGCGTTCTTGCTGGGTTTCGTGGAGTTTTTGCAACTGCCATTGTAACTGCTGTTTGGCTAAATGCTGTTCTCGCAGTTGAGATTCCGCCCGATCGCGCTCTCCCTTCTGCACGCCCAATTTTTCCTCAATTTCCCCCAAAGCCGCCTTAGCTTCAGCAATTTGCCGATCGAGTTCTAACTGCTGCGAAACAATGCGATCGAGTGCATCCGCCCCCGCGTTTTGCTGCACTTGCCATTCCTGCAATTTCTCGCTGCCTTCCTTAATTTTGTCTTCCAAACGCCCGAATTGATTTTCCAAGTCTACAAGGCGCTGCTGGACGTTTCTCAGAGCCACTTCTCGCTCTTGGAGCTGCGCTTCTAGAGCGCGCAAACTCGATTGCATTTGCTGCCATTCGCTGTGACTGTTGGACTCTTCCAACTGCGCCAAAGTTTGGCGGTATTGCTGCAATTGAGTTTCCTGTGCGGGCAATTCTCGTTCCAGCAACTGCAATCTCGATCGCGAATTAGTTAATTCCTGTGTATTTTTCGCAATTTGCGATCGTACTTGTTCCTGTTGCCCTTGCAAATTCTTAATTTCTGAATCCAACTGTTCCAAGCGCAACTGATGTTCGCGCAAATTCTGTTTCGCTTCCATCAATTCTTGGCTGCGAGTTTTGACTGCAACAGAAGCGCGATCAATCGCAATTTTGCACCGTTCCAAAATCCGCTCAATTTCCTCCAACCTTTCTTGCAAAGAGGCGATCGTCCGGGCTTCACTAGCAGCCTCGCTAGCATCAACCGTGCCAAAATGCAAGGTAGATCTATTAGTAGAACTCCCCCCAGTCATCGCCCCGCTAGTTTCCAAAATTTCCCCGTCCAAAGTGACAATCCGGTACTGTCCCAAATAGCGGCGGGCGTCGCTGAGGTTACTAAACACAACCGTACTGCCAAAAACGTAAGCAAAAATTTCCTGATACCGCGAATCGCAATCAATCAAATTAACAGCCGCATCCACAAACCCAGCCGCGCGCCGCAAATTTTCATTCACCGAATATCTGCCGCCCCTAATCTTATTCAAAGGCAAAAACGTCATCCTTCCCGCCCGTTTTTGTTTCAACAATTCGATCGCAGCAGCAGCCACGCTGTCATCTTCCACCACCATATTTCCCATGCGCCCGCCCGCCGCAATTTCCAGCGCCAACTGATAGCGCGGTTCCACCCTGCCCAGTTGAGCCACCAAGCCGCAAACTCCGCCAATTCCGCTTTGCGCGACAATTTTTGCAGTAAACGTTCCCGTCGCTTCTTGCAGTGCTTGAAACTGCACTTCTAGTTTGTCTAATTTGCGCTGTCTTTCGCGCTGTTCTTCCAACAAACGAGTTTGAGTTTCCTGTTGCAGTTGCAATTCTTGTTCGGCTTCGACTAAAATCTGATTCAGCGATTCTACTTGCAAAGATGCAACGCCTTTGGTTTCCACAAGGCGAGATTGCTGCTCTTTTTTCGCTGCAATTTCCTGTTCCAATACTTGCAGCGATTGGTTTTGTTCTTGAATTTGACTTTGCAGGCGATCGGCTCTTTCGCCAATGGTAGCTTGTTCTGTACGCTGCGGTTCCAAAGTTTGTTGAATTGTTTCGATTTGGCGGTGCAGTTCCGTTTGCTGCTGTACCCAAACTTCGGCCGTCGAGGCGATCGCATTTGCAACTTCCCGACTTTCATCTAAACTTTGCTGGGCTGCATCCCGCTGTTCCTGCAAACTTCCTATTTGAGATTTAACATAAGATATTTCAATCTCAATTTGCTCCAAACTTTGCTTAAATTGCCGAACTTCTTCCTCGGTTTGTGCTATGTTAGCCGCCATTTGCCCAGCAGTTGTTTCCAAATCCTGTTTGCGGTTTTGCAGTTGTCGCCGTTCCGCTTCCTGAGTCGCAATCGTCGCTTGCAAAGCCAACAATTCCGACTCTCCCAAATCTTTAACGCGGGCATTGAGGGCGTCAAGTTCGGCGGTTGCTGCTTGAATTTGGGTGCTAATTGCTTGCAGTTGTTCGGTGAGAGATGCCGAAGTGCGATCGCCTGTTTCGATTTGTTCTCGCAGCTTCCATTCTTGTTGCTGCAATTGCCGGAATTTCAGCACAATTTCCCATTGCGACTTTTCTTGAAATTCCGCCCGCAATTTTTGATATTTTTCCGCTTTTGTGCGATCGGAAGCAAGTCTATCGCGCTGAGACATCAGCTCTTTTTCCACTATTCTGCTGCGTTCTTCCACCTCCTTAACTTCATCCAACTTCTGCCTAGCTAAAGAGATTTTGCGATCGAACTGAGCCACACCAGCTAATTCGTCAATGATTTCTCTGCGTTCCTTAGAATTCATCGAAATAATGCTGGTAACGTCTCCTTGCAGCACGACGTTATAGCCTTCGGGATAAATTCGCAAGCGGTTGAGTTGTTCGTGAAGTTGAGTCAGCGTGCAAGGTGCGCCGTTAATATAATAAGTTGAAGTGTAAGTACCTTGGCGAGTTACCCGAAGTTTCCGCGTCACACTCCACTCATCCGATTTTGGATTTGGGATTTGGGATTTTTTATTACTAGCGAGTAGTTGTCCGTTGTTGTCTTGAGTTGCTGCGATTTCAATCTCTTCTACGTCTTCAACAGATAACTCTTCCGATTTTCGATTTTCGATTTTCGATTTTCGATTGACAGGAAGTGATTGGCCGTTGTTGTCTTGAGTTTCGGCAATTTCTATGCTTTCGGCTTCTGCAACAGATAGAGGCGATTTTCGATTGTCAGGTGATTGGCCGTTGTTGTCTTGAGTTTCGCCAATATCTATCCCTTCAACTTCCTCTGCTGCAACAGATAACTCATCTGCTGCATTTTCATCCTCATCTTCATCCTGGGCGAACCATTCCTCCCCCACATCTTCCAGGGCAAAAGTCGCAGTCACGCTAGCTTCGATCGTACCGCGTTTGTTTTGGGCGCTGTTCACCAAATCGGGCAAACGTTCAGCCCGCATTCCCTTAGAACTCGAAAGTCCGAGACAAAACAGCAAAGCGTCGAGGATGTTGGACTTCCCAGAACCGTTGGGCCCGGAAACCACAGTAAAACCGGGCAGCACGGGAATGGCCGTCGTGCCGCCAAAAGATTTAAAGTTCGTCAGTTCGATCCGTTTAATGTGAACCATATGCTAGGAGTAGCTTTGGCTCTAGGTTGTTGTCACAGGGTAGCACAGGCAATGGGGCGATCGACAATGTGTAAACTTTCTGGCATAGTCGATCGAACCGATATCTTACACCTTTGTCAACAACCGAGTCGCATTTTACTTCAAAAGCTCGTTGACAAAAGTACAATATCTCCGATCCGAGCGAGCGCTACAAATTAACGTAAATTTTGATACAGATAACTCCATGAAACTCGATCGGCATTATTTGTGCGATTAAAGATGAAAGCCATGTCCAGAGGGTATTCCAGCAAATATAATTCCCGCAATTCCTAATGTTACCCCTAGACATATAAAAACTTTCCGGTAAAATCGAACCAAAATTAATAATGTATAAAGTAACGAAGCGCATTATGGAGGGCAAACCCATTACACCAGCTCAGAACTCATCTAACCTGCCAGCTTCACCTGAAAGCGACGAACAACAAGTATTACAAATTTGGGGTCGCGAACCCCTTAAAGGACACGTTAAAATCAGCGGCGCCAAAAACTCGGCCTTAGTCGTCATGGCAGGAGCCTTGCTCTGCCCAGAGGATTGCCGTCTCCGCAACGTTCCCGGTCTAGTCGATGTCGCCCGCATGGGGCAAATTCTCTCGGCTGTAGGAGTCAAATTACAGCAGCACGGCGACGTTTTAGACATCAACGCCAGCAACCTCATAGACGCTCAAGCCCCCTACGAATTAGTCAGCCAACTGCGGGCGAGCTTCTTCATCATCGGCCCACTGCTAGCGCGTTTGGGATTTGCCAAAGTGCCCTTGCCCGGTGGGTGCGCCATCGGTGCCCGACCCGTTGAACTTCACGTTCGCGGTCTGCAAGCCCTCGGTGCCGAAGTCCACATCGACCACGGCACTGTTCACGCTTACGTCAAAGGGCCGAACCGCCGCCTGAAAGGAGCCAAAATTTATTTGGACTACCCCAGCGTCGGCGCAACTGAAACTTTGATGATGGCGGCGACTCTGGCGGAAGGAGAAACCATAATTGAAAATGCGGCTCAAGAGCCGGAAGTCGCTGATTTGGCGAATTTCTGCCGCGCTATGGGAGCAAAAATTCAAGGCGCTGGCACGAATACGATCGTCATTTCGGGAGTGCCCAAGCTGCACGCGGTAGACTATTCAATTATTCCCGATCGCATTGAAGCCGGAACATTTTTAGTAGCAGGAGCCATCACTCACTCCGAAATCAGTTTGTCGCCGGTAATTCCCGACCACCTGACGGCAGTCATTGCCAAATTGAAGACAATTGGGGCAAAAATTATTGCAGAATCCCCCGACATTTTGCGGATAGTTCCCGGCCAAACTCACTCGGCTACAGACATCGAAACTCTGCCTTATCCAGGTTTCCCCACAGATATGCAAGCTCAGTTTATGGCTTTGCTGACGCTGAGTGAAGGCGACAGCTTGATCAAAGAAACCGTGTTTGAGAATCGCTTGCGCCACGTAGCAGAGCTCAACCGCATGGGCGCGGACATTCGCCTTAAAGGCAATGTAGCCATTGTGCGCGGAGTGTCGCGGCTGTCGGGTGCGCCGGTAGTGGCAACAGATTTGCGGGCTTCGGCGGCGTTAGTGCTAGCAGGACTTGCAGCCGATGGTGTCACAACCATCAGCAGCTTGCAGCACTTAGACCGCGGCTATGAGCAGTTAGAGGTGAAACTGCAAAAATTGGGAGCTAAGTTGCGGCGCGTCAAAGAGGGTACAGACCCGGCGACTGCTGAGGCTCCTGTCAATCCCGTGCGATCGGGTTTAAACTGTTAATTAGTCATTAGTCAGCAGTCATTAGTCATTAGGAAGAAGGAAGAAGGAAGAAGGAAGAAGGAAGAAGAAAGAAAAATAATTCAACCTTTTTCAATTGCCAATTCATAATTCTCATTTCCCAATGACCAATGACTAACGACCAGTGACTATTGACTAATGACTCAGGATTAAAATGTCGAACATACCGCTCATCGGTTTGAAAGCAGACCAGTTTCGCCACCCGCTAGACTTGGAAGCCACCAACACGCTCAAACAACTGCCCGGCCTGGATTTGATGGTGCGGCAGTTGCTCGGACAACTGGGCGAACAGTTTTTCATGCTGGAAAATCTGGCTTCCAGCGTCCAAGTCGGCGAAAATCAATTGCCCCACCTGCATCAATTGCTGTTGGATGCCTGCAAAACTCTTGATTTGGAACCGCCGCAGCTTTATGTCCGCCAGCATCCGATGCCAAATGCTTACACCTTTGCGATGCGGGGAAAACAGCCTTTTGTGGTGATGCACACTTCTCTGATTGATTTGCTCACAGACGAGGAAGTTAAGGCAGTAATTGCTCACGAGTTGGGGCATTTGAAGTGCGAGCACGGAGTTTACCTGACTCTGGCTAATTTAATTGTGTTGGCCGCCGGCCAAATTTCCCCTGTGGGAACCGTGCTCGCGCAGGGTTTACAGGCGCAAATGTTGGAATGGTTGCGGTGTGCGGAATTTACGTGCGATCGCGCCGCCTTGCTCGCCACTCAAGACCCAAGAGTGGTAGCATCCCTGTTGATGAAACTGGCCGGAGGTTCGCCGACTTTAGCTCCGAAACTGAATGTCGATGCGTTTTTGGCGCAGGCGCGGGCCTATGACGACCTCAGCACCACTCAACTCGGAGAAATGCTAAAACAAGCTCAGACGGCTCAGTTGTCCCATCCTGTACCAGTATTGCGCGCCAGAGAGATCGATCGCTGGGCAAGTTCAAAAGATTATGAATCTCTTGTGCAAAATCGATCGGTGTATTATGATGCTGAAACCAACAAAAAGGGCGGGTGGCGAAATTGGTAGACGCATCAGACTCAAAATCTGACACCGAAAGGTATGAGAGTTCGATTCTCTCCCCGCCCACTGCAAAAAAAGCTAGTGATGTCTTAATAAAGAACTGTCTGCTAGGTAGCACAGTAGCTCCAAGTGCATATCTCCTCACTTGATATCGCCCTTGCTGGTGGCTGTCGTTGCTAGCTGAGTATTTTCCCAAATTCAGTTCAAATAACTGATGACCAACCGCACTATTACTTTCATCTGCTTTTTTATGTAATAAAAACATAAAAAGATGAGTAATCGGGCAAGCAATATACCTTCTTTGGATTTAGCGATCGTTCCAGGCACAGTTTATATCCAAGATTGTGTCTCGCATCAGTTAAGTAAACTGTATACTCTTGATTTAGCCTACATGTAAAGCAACATTCATCGGTGAGATCATTACAGAAGTGTATGATATTGCCTTTGTTGATTCACAACTCTATGGCATGGAGCGAGTACGAGCTCGATAAAATGCTCGTTGCTTCTGACTTCCCACCACTGAAAGAAGAGAAAGATGTTGCGTTTTATTACGAAAATACAAATTATCTAGGCCTTTAGATAGACTAATAGTCATCCTCGGAGCAGTCCAACTGGCGACCAATTCTAGCAGATGCTGAGTTTATCAGCACTACGGGAAATACCGTCATCCGCAACATCGAGTATGATTTCTTAACAGTTTTGCAAAACAAGTCTAGTAGCATATATCACATTAAGTGATTACCAAAAACTGAATAATGTAGATGCGTTTTTGGCGCAGGCGGGAGACTAAGACGACCTCAGCACCACTCAATTGGGAGAAATTCTCAAACAAGCTCAGACGGCTCAGTTGTCCCATCCTTAATACCAGTATTGGGCGCCAGAGAGATCGATCGCTAGGCAAGTTCAAAAGATTATGAATTTTTGCTTGGAGCCAATCGATCGGTCTGTTATTATGATGCAACCAAAAAGGGCGGGTGGCGAAATTGGTAGACGCATCAGACTCAAAATCTGACACCGAAAGGTATGAGAGTTCGATTCTCTCCCCGCCCACTGCGAGGAAAGCTAGTGATGTCTTAATAAAGCGCTCTATGCTCAATAGCCAAGCAGCTCCAACTGCATTTCTGCTCGCTTTATCTCGCACTCGCTGGTGACTGTCGTTGCTAGCCGAGTATTTTCCCAAAATCAGTTGAAATAACTGATGACCAACCGCACTATTACTTTCATCTGCTTTTTTATGTAATAAAAACAGAAAAAGATGAGTAATCAGGCAAGCAATATATCTTCTTTGGATTTAGCTATGGTTGCAGGGACAGTGTATATCCAAGATTGTGTCTCAAATCAGTTAAGTAAACTGTATACTCTTGATTTAGCCACAGGTAAAGCAACATTCATCGGTGAGATCATTACAGAAGTGTATGATATTGCCTTTGTTAATTCACAGCTCTATGGCATTGATCGAGAAGGCGACACAACGCAGCTCGTAAAAATTGACATCAAAACGGGCGATACGGCTGTCATTGGGGATACGGGCTTTGCTACAGCCGGCTTGGCTTATAATCCCCAACGTCAAACCCTTTATGCCAGCACAGCTAAACAACTGATTGCCCTTGATATCAAAACAGGAAAAGGTACACCAGTAGCTACAGTAGCTAATAAAGACTACAACTGTGGCGAAGTTGCCTTTGATAGCAATGGCATAGCATATATCACATTAATTGGTTACGAAAAGAAGAAATTACTTGCTAGATGCAATCTCGATACTAGCGAAGTTAAAACTATTGGTGATACCGGATTTCCTGGTATTGGCAGTATGGAATTTGTTGGTAATGTCCTTTATGGCGTTACAGGCAGATTTTTTAACTTGGGAAAAGACGGCCAATTAATCCGCATTAATACCCAGACAGGTAAAGGCACATTAGTGGCTCAAACCAAGCCTAGCGGTCGTTGGGCAGGAATAGCGGTTTATCAACCAGCAGCAGAAGCGATCGCCACGATCGCTTCAAAAGTTAAGACTGAAACTACACAAGGTGCACAAACAACTACTACAACTGGTGAGAAAACTATGAAACTGTTAACGATTGATACAAAAGAAAACTGTTACGTTATCAATACCGCTCAGATGAATAACTTGCAACAAAATGTTGCTAAGTCTCTGACATTAGACAAAGGAACTTTTGACATCCAAATTACCAGTGGTAGCTACAGTTATAGTGCCGACAATACTGTCGGTGAGCCTTTTGTTTTTCTCTGGATTTATGGACTTGATGGCAGTACCTTTATCAACACAAAGACAGGTGTTGAGACAGGTGGAACTTGGGCAACTTTAAACGGCTATAACGACAAATTGCAGTTTGAAATCAAAGAAAAAGCTGTAGTCTGTGCTTTATTCTTTGATACCTATAGTGATGATAATGAAGGGCAAGTAACTGTTTCAATCACTGGCAATCAACAGAATCCCCAAACTTTAACCGTTGATAGCAAGACAAACTGCTATCCGCTTGATGGCAATTATCTCTCAACTCTTAAAAAAGCCAATGCTAATTCTATCGAGTTAGCCGCAGGGAACTATCGCGTCAAGATTCGGGAAAGCAATGCCACTTATGGAGCAGAAGCAAAAAATTTCCAATTAGAACCTTGGGCGTTACTCTTAATTCAAGGGGGAAAATTTATCTCCAAGTTAACAGGAAATGAAGTTAGCGAAAGTTGGTGTTCATTAAATGGCTTCAAAGATGACGTTATTTTTGAAGTCAAACAAAAAACCACCATCTCCGGCTTCTTTTTTGATACATACATAGAAGATAACGAAGGCCAAGTTGTTTTAGAAATCAACAACATCAGTGATGAAGAAGTAGACCGAGAAAAGGCAGAGTCATCATTACAACCTGGTACGGGCAGCAGCGAAAGCACTGTTAATATGGGCAGCAGCGAAAGCACTGTTAGTGTAGTTGGTGGTGGTCGCACAACTAGCTCTAGTAATACAGCAGTTACCACTGGTGGTACAACTAGCTCTAGTAATACAGCAGTTACCACTGGTGGTACAGCTAGCTCTGGTACTGAAAATATCAATATTAGTAGCAGTGGATTTAACTTCACTTTTGACCAAGATCAGATGGAACAAATGTGGCAGCAAATGGCAGCCCAAATCAATACTTCCATCACAGTAACAGGTGACCCGAACGAGAAAAAAGAAGCTTATTGGGACAATTTGGAAAAATGGCTGCTTAAAGGCTATCAAACTCAAGCTAAAGACTTAGCGATGAAGGTAGCACGGCTGGAGTTTATGCTTAAGACTGTTACCCAACAAATGGAAGTTAGTTTTAATCAGAATTTCCACAATTGGTCGGGATACTTCAACAAAAATCTCAACGACTTATTTATTTCCCGAATTCCCCGAATTGTTAGCGAGCAGGTGAATTTAAGAATCTCTGAACAAACCCAAGAGATTAAAAGCTTAGTGCTGCAACAAATGCAAACCGAACTCAATGAGCGTGTTGAGGCCGTCGTTAATCTCAAAGTGGCTAATCAGACTCAAGAAGTTAAGAACCTCGTAGTTCAGCAAATGCAAACTGAACTTGAGCAACGGATTGAGAATGTAGTTAACATCAAAATTGCCAATCAGTCTACAGAGATTAATACCCAGGTAATTAATCAAATATCGACTGATATTGATGAGCGCATTAGTAACTCCGTTAATGTCCAAATCGCCAATCAATCTCAAGAGATCACTAATCAGGTAATTCAGCAAGTCCAACATACTATTGATGAGCGTGTTGAGAATGTGGTGAGCATCAAGATTTCTGATCAAACCCAGAATGTGAAGAATCTGGTGATTCAGCAAATGCAAACTTACATCGATCAACGCATCGATAATGTCGTGAACCTCAAAGTGTCTAATCTATCTCACGATATTAACACTCAAATTGTTCAGCAAATTCAACACGACATCGATCAGCGGATTAATGCGGTAGTTAATCTCAAAATTGCTGACCAAAGCCAAAACATTAAAAATCTGGTCATTCAGCAGATTGAATCTAACATTGATGCTCGCATCAATACGGTTGTTAATCAATCTAGCACTAGCAACGTGCAGTTAGTGACTAATAATATTGTCAACGATCTTGACAATCGCATTAATGTTAGCTTGGATAACAAGATTCTCAACTTCCGTAATGATGTCTCTAGTATCGTCAAGAATGAGCTGAACCAAAACTTCACCCAGAACCTCAAAAATACGATTTTTGCAGAATTGAAACAGCAACAATTCTACCTGGATATGAACTTGATTAAGGCAGAAGTTGAGAACTTCTACTCTAATCTTGCACAGTTTGAGAATCAGTTCTATTTACGCATTGAACAAGGGGACACTCAACTTTATAACTGGACGCTGGAACAACTTATTGCTCTCCAAGGTTGCTTAACAGATCGTCAGGCGTTAGTCGATATGTTTGAATCTTTCGCCACTAAACTCAAAGACGAATTAGAGAATGCTGAATGCGTTCGTCCAGATCGTTTTGGTTCTTGGGTAAGAACAGATATGCGGTCACAATTTCAACCTAGCCAATCTCCGCAATTACCACCACGTTAATCAGTAGGTAGACATATATCTTGGGTGTCCGAAGAAAGGAACGAAGCCATCTCAAACCGCAAGCGAATTCGTTCCTCTATTCGGACATGATGGTATTGATTTATGTTCACCGCCCACTGCTAAAAAAGCTTAATAAATCTAGGGTTCCAGGTAGGCCACCGGGAACCCTAATTTATATGGCATGGGGAATCGGGCATGGGGAATTGGGAATTGGGCATGGGGAATTGGTAACAACAGTCAACAGTCAACAGTCAACAAATTTTATGGGTGAAATCGCCGCTTTAGGCGCTGCATTTGTCTGGGCTCTATCTTCCACCATCTGGCAGCGAGTGGGACAGCAAACCCCCGCAGTGGTGCTCAACTTGCTCAAAGGCGCGATCGCCCTTTTCATGCTCCTTGCCACTGTACTAATTTTAGGCAAACCCTTACCCGCAATCAACTCCAATATTTTAGCAATGCTGTTGATTAGCGGCGGCCTAGGAATTGGCATCGGAGACACCGCTTTCTTTATAGTATTAAAATATTTAGGCGCGAGGCGAACGCTGCTTTTAGAAACCCTATCTCCCCCTTTAACAGCTTTATTGGGCTTAATATTTTTGCAAGAAAAGTTATCGCCCATTGCTTGTACTGGCATTCTTTTAACAATTTGCGGCGTAGCGTGGGTAATTGCAGAACGAACAGCCGAAACAACCTTATCATCAAAACATATTTGGCAGGGATTAGGTATTAGTTTATTAGGACAAACAAGCCACGCCGCTGGAGCAATTTTATCCCGCGCCGCCTTCACTCAAATAGATATCGATCCTCTGTGGACGGCGGCCTTGCGTTTGATCGGTGGTATGGCAGTCATGCTGTGCTTTTTGAAGCCAACAAACCTTGACAGTTTCAAACAATTAAAATCCTCAAAAATATTAGCTGCAATAATTATGGCAGCTTTTTTAGGAACCTATCTCGGGATTTTTTTGCAACAGACTTCGCTGAAATATGCACCCGCAGCAATCGCTCAAACACTCAGTTCTACCAGTCCCCTATTTATACTGCCTTTAGCGGTGCTGGCGGGCGAAAAAGTGAGCATTCGGGCTGTTTTGGGGGTAGTTGGTGCGATCGGCGGAATCGCCTTATTATTGGGTTTGAAGTGATGAGATGTGAGACAGAAGTGTTGAGGCTTGCTAAAAAATAAAAAAATAGGCGGTTTCGTACTTACTGTCCTTAAATATTAGTTTAAGTATCCAAAAACGGGTCTTCCATACTTAGTATGCTCAAATATAGCAATCATTGTAGGATTGGTGAATAAGATTTAAAGGAAACTCTCTTAACGCAGACCAAGAGAATAGAAAAGAAAAAAAGTTCGCAAGTGAGAATTTAAGGCTTGACAAATGTGCCGATCGCCATTGTATACTGGCATCGCAATGCTAACCTTCGGCTGGTTGTCGGTCGGCATGGGTTGCTCTGTTTTATTTTACGATCAACTAATCAGGAATTTTAGACAAAGTGATCGATCGCGCCAACCACGACTTCTTGAAGCTGCTACCGCCGGATGCTAAAGTCATTGTTGAAATTGGCTGCGGTACGGGATCGACGGGCGAACAGTACAAGCTGATCAATCCCCATTGTCAGTATATTGGCATTGAATGCGATCGAGAAAAAGCTAAAATAGCAGTCGATCGGCTAAACTGGGTGACGGTGGCCGATATTGAAGAAATTGCTCTCGAAAGTCTCGACGTCGCCCCAGGAACCGTCGATTGTTTGGTTTTTGGCGACTTGCTACCCTACCTCAAAAACCCTTGGGAAGTGCTCAAGCAGTACAGTGGTTTGCTGAATCCAGAGGGGCAAATTCTCGCTAGAATCCCTAATGTTCAATACTGGCGGCGAATTGTCAATCTGTTGCGGGGACAGTGGGAGAATCCCGACAACAAGATGCAGCACTGGTTTACCCTAGAAAGTATTAAATCACTATTTGCTCAAGCGGGATTGCAGGTTTATGAATTTCAAGGGAAGGGACACAAAACCGAAAATTTTGTCCACTTTCAAGAATTACTGCATCCAATGGTAAAGGCTTTAGAACTCACATCGAGCAGTTTTGCTACGGAAACCGGTGCTGAACATTATATCGTGCGATCGACCAAATCGACCGTACCTACGCGCAGACTGCTGATTCAGACTATCATTATGGCTCCTACAGGGTGCGATCGTGTGCGAGTTTTGGAACCCGACAAATTTAGCGCTACAATTCCCGGTGTCCGCACCGTATCCGGCGTGAAAACAGCAGAGTTAATTCCGCCGCTGTCTGGAGAAGAAAAAGTCTTTATCTGGCAGCGGACAATTATGCAATATCCCGGCTATATTCCCCAACTCAAAGAACTGTTGCAACAAGGCTATTTAATAGTAGCTGAAATTGACGACAATCCCATCCGCCGCCGCGAATACGCAGATAATAATTACCTCAGCTATCGCGGCTGTCACTGCGTGCAAACTTCTACAGAACCGCTAGCAAAAATATTGCGGTCTTACAATCACAATGTTGCTGTATTTCCCAATCAATTAGCCTATATACCTCCCCCACGAATTTACCCGGCAGAAGATACAGTCACCATCTTTTTTGGTGCGCTTAACCGCGAAAAAGATTGGCAGCCGATTATGGCAGCGCTAAATCGAGTTTTAGTTGCACAAAAGCACCGGATTCAAGTTAAAGTAATCCACGACCGCCGTTTTTTTGAAGCGTTGGAAATACAGCAAAAAGAATTTGAACAATTTTGTAGTTACGAACGGTATCAAGAAATCATGTACAGTTGCGATATAGCTTTGCTGCCGCTCGTTCCCAACCCAGTTAACGAAATGAAATCCGACTTAAAATTTATTGAATGTGCAGCACGGGGAGTAGCGGTGCTGGCAAGTCCCACCGTGTACGAACATTCGATTGTCGAAGGTGAAACAGGATTGATTTATAGATATGAAAAAGAGTTTGAAACCAAACTAAATTCGCTGATTTCTGACACTTCTATGCGCCGGAAAATAGCCGCGAATGCTTACGAATGGGTGCGGGACAACCGCTTGCTGTGCGGACACTACCGGCAGCGGCGAGATTGGTACTTACAGATGCGGGACGAGTTGCCACGTTTAAATGCTGAGTTGCGCGATCGCCTGCCGGAGTTATTTGGTGACTAAATGCGGTAAAATTTATAGGCTATTGTGCGATCGTTCTGTTTTATTGTTTAATTTCTAATAGTTACTCCACACCAATGCGAATTCTATTCACTATTGCTCACTTTTACAATCCCAGCGGCGACGGGAAACACGCTTCCCAACGAAATGATCCGCAACCACGACTAAATGCTTTAACCGCTTGCGTGACATCGCTGCAAGCTTTGTACGGCAAATCTCAGTCCATGATTGACATTAGCGAATGTGCAACTATCCCAGCCAATCAATCTCAACAGCACGAAATTGACATTGTTGTTTGCACTACTCAAGGTTATCATCTGTTGCCTCAACTGCCAGTGCAGCCCAGATGTTTTATGCACCATGCTACAAAATGCGAACCACTGCTGTTGGGGTTTGAGTGTCAAGCAGTTTTGCGAGCGTGTCTTAACAAATACGATTATTTCTGTTACTTGGAAGATGATTTAGTTCTGCATGATCCGTGGTTTTTTAGTAAATTAAAGTGGTTTACGCATCACGGAGGAAATGGGAATTTGCTGCAACCTAATCGCTATGAAATAGCGCCTAAAGGCGCGGTTTTTAAAGCATATGTTGATGGTGATTTGGCAGACTCAGCGACTTCTCCGTTTCAAAATGTAGAGGAGCAGCGGCAGTTAATGGGAAAAATTATGGAACAAACAGTTGCTTTTGAGCGGGCGTTGAATCCTCATTCCGGCTGCTATTTTTTGAATGCGGAACAGATGGCACACTGGGCTAAGCAGTCTCATTTTTTGGACCGAGATACTAGCTTTATCGGCCCGCTGGAAAGTGCCGCCACTTTAGGAATTATGCGGACTTTTAGAGTTTACAAGTCAACTCCTACTTATGCTAATTTTTTGGAGGTTCAACATTTTGGCACGAGTTTTCTGAACTTAATTGGTAATAAGGTGAGGGTGCCGGAAGCAGGATGAGTCGCTGGGTTGGGGCGGGTTTTGTGTTAATATTGTCTGCTGTTGGTTCAAATTGTGGACTCGGGCACGCCTCTAAAGGCTTCGGATATATAACAACGCATCAACTGATTATTTTAGGGATGCAAAACATCGCCGATTTTAACTGTGCCGCTGTTGATAATTTTGGCTAAAACTCCAGTTTGTGCGTGACCGAATTCCTGTTGCAGTAAACTGAGTAGAGAAATATCCCGATCGCCTGTTTCTGGATTCACTTCTATATTGACACAGCGACCGATTCGTGCTGTAACTTCTATGCGCGCCGTGCCTAATTGAAACTGTTTTCCGATCAACTCAAATTCTGACCAAGCGGCCATACCTTCTAGCACAATGTTCGGGCGAAATCGGCCCACGTCAATGTTTTGAACAGCAATTTCTGTTAATTGGTCTAATGTGGCTTGACTGAGTAAAGAAATGTGTACGGGTTCTCGATCGGGATAACGAGTTTCGCCGCTGGTGTCGCCGACTAAGTGCAAAGGTGCAAACTGCGGGTGTCTCGCTTCTTTTGTGGGTTCAATTGCCGCCAAATATTCTGTGAAAAAACTGCCGATGCGATCGCGACCCGCTGCTGTGTTCGTTTCTGCGGATAGCACTTCAACTCCTTGACGCTTGACTGTTAAAATCGTCGTTTCCGGTTGATAATCGCATTCTAAAGCTGCTAACAAAGGCCAATCATTTTGAACAGCAAAATGTTTTTTGCTCATCCAAGGCATATTTTTGACGGGCATCTTTGCAGCTTCCAGATTATCTGCAAACATTAAGGCAAAAGTTCGATCGCCCTTAATTCCGTGTCCTGCTGTTAAAGCAAACTCCGACATTGCTTGGGGTGTCAGTCCCTTAATTGGATAAATAAATAACTGTTTTATTGTTGCTACTGTCATAATTTTTTCAGCTCTGCTTCAATTTAAACTGAACTCTTGTCCCCCCCCTTACTAAGGGGGGCTAGGGGGGTCGAAGCTAATTCACAAACATTAATCAAATTGCGATAAAAAGCTGATTAAGCTAGCAATTCATAGCGACGAATATCTGGAGGCCCAACGGCCAAACCGTCTAATTTCTGCACGGCGTCTTGAATGTGAGTGGAACCGAGATGTAGTTCGAGCAAATCTGCACTTTCCCACTCTTCAACGAAGGTAAAATCTGTGGGATCGGCTTGATTTTGCAGGAGTTCGTATTTGATACAGCCTTTTTCTTTGCGAGTGGGCTCCATAATGCTCAGCAGCAGAGATTTAAGTTCTGCTACTTTGTCAGGAAAGGCAGCGAGGCGGGCGACTACTCGCAAGGTTGTTTTGGACATAGGACAAAAAAGTCACAGATAGGACGATCGAATTTACCGATTTTTATTTGGCAGACTCAGCAAAACACGATTTTACTTAAAATAACCTAAAGAGGTTGCTCGGTCAACGGCAGTACAATTAGTCTAGGACGCGCTCATCTCTCAGAAACCCGCTTTCTTCCCAAATTCTTCGTTACTAACCGCAGAGCGTCGTATAAACCGGGTTTCTTGATATATTTTGGCGAAGACCGGAGAAACTCAATCTTTCGGATAAAATCGCTTGTTTTCTGTAGAATATTCCCAGGCGAGATCCTCCGGGTCTTTTTCGCGGCTCCACTGAGCAAACTCCGGCTTAAGTTTCCACTTGCCGATCGTAGTTGCGTGGACTTTGAACCTGCGGGAGAGTTCCGTCTGGGTAAAAGAGATTTTGGGCTTTTGAGGAGTCTTGGTTTGAGCAAGGGGGAATAAATTTGGTTTTTTATCTTGTGCTTTTTCCCGATTTGTGGGAGGCTCTTGAACAGCTATTCCCGCATTAGCTGTTTCGCTTTGATTGACAGGTGGAGCTATTTGAAAATAATACAAAATTCCGCCTTGTTCCGTCACTTCAAAATCTGCAGCAAACTCAGAAGCTCGTTCGTCGAGATACTCTTGAACTTTTTCTCCCGGCAGTTTCGCATTCATCGCCAAATCCAAAGCCGTAACTCGCCCTTGATTTTCCTTGATCAACTTATAGAAAACCGAGTCTAGATGAGCGAGTTTATGTTTTTGCTGCTGGTGGTAGAGTTTGTAAGCCCAAGCAATGCCCGCTGTGGTGGCGATGGCCCAAAACATCCTTCCCGACTCGAAACTGGCAACCGCCGTCAAGGAAATAGGCAAAAGCAGGGTAAGATATCCCCAAATGCTTCCCTTCTTTAGGTTATTGCTGTTTTTGACCATAGTTCCTAAACAGGTACGTAGTTTAGCTTAGTAGAGCGTGTCTGAATGTCGCGAAAGTTTTTCGACAGTCGATATATCGATCGGCCCGCTGACACACCCAAAAACGGATACTGTGCCGCGTACACTCGCCTTGTGGACAATCCCTAATTTTAGACCAAAGTTCCAGCTCCTTTGATTCAATGTCGCAAGTAAATCGAAAATCGAGTGACGCACTCTACGACAAAATCCCAGAATCTACTTTTTTTGCAACCGAGGATTCATGTACTTTTTTCGCAAACAGATTGCCATCCTGTTGATAGTTGTTGCTTGCTGTACGCTGACGATTAGTTGCAGCGATAGCCGAGCTGTCCAGTGTACTAAATTTACTGAAATTGTCAACAAAGGCAACGCTCTCCTTGAGGTTGACAAAGACAGCAACGATGCTGCAACGACCGACAATTTAGCTAAAAATTTGAACCTGATAGCGAATGAACTTGAGGATCTGCGAATAACAGATCCAACCCTCAAAGAAATTCAGCAGCCATCGGTTAAATCATTCCAGGAAATTAGTCAAGCACTCGGCGACATAAGCAAAAGTCTTCAGGCTGGAAATCTCGCTTCTACAAGTATAGAAGGTCGAGAGCAAATCCAAACCGCTCAAGCAGATATTATTAGAGCCGGCCAACAGGCGAATCAAGCAGCCGCAAATCAAGACGCTTTGACTAGCAAACTGATTAATTATTGTAAGGGCGATCGCTAAAGGCTAAGAGTTTTGAGTTTTGAGATGGCCACGCGAACCCCAACAAACCACGGGGGGTGAATGAATTTGAGGAATGCGTCGCCTTCACCTACTATCTACCCCTTTGCAATTACCCAATTTAGTGATGAATTTCTAGATTCAAAATATAGCGACCGAGTTGTACTTTCTCCGACCACAACTCGTATTCTAACCGCAAGTGATCCGGTTCCGGCTTTCCTGTCAGCGTCAAGTTGCGAGTGAAGTTGCGGAGTCGCAACTGTTCGGGAGTGGCCAGCGATTCGCCCTGAAGCCAATAACGGCTCAGGCCGTACATTCCTCGTTCCCAGCAGTGGCGGTAACTGTATTTGCCGTTTCCTTGCATGGTCATAATGACTCGATAGGGGGAAACTTCTAGCCAGAGCAACCGGGGTTTTGTAGTTGGGGGTAAGATTGTAACTTGCTCGGCAGATGCGTCGGAGTCGTCAGAAAATTGGCGATCGAGGATGGCTGGTTCGTGCAACAACAAGTGAAAGCGATCGCGGTCTTTTTGATAAAGCGTACCAGCGGTTTCAACAACTGACCACAATGGTAAATCTGTGGATACCAGCGATAAACTTACAGGCTTGCGGTGATGCGTCAGCATAAACAAAAGTGTAGGAGTTGTTGTGGATCGGGGGGTTTGAGATTTGAGATTTTAAGCTTTAGATTTTAGATTTTAGATTAGCTGGGTTCCAAATTCCGGAGCTTTTGCTTAAAAAAATGAAAAATCTACAACTGGCAATCGAAAATCGAAAATTGTTTAGTCACAATTCAATCATCTGGTCGATAACTCACAGCAGGACATGAAATCTAAGCATATACACGGATAATATTTGTGAAATTAATGTGAAATTAAAGTGAAATCCGTGCTGTTGCGTCCGCACTCCTGTGTCCTCGATAACTGACAGCGGAGTCTCTGGGCGAGTTTAATCAGGCTTTAAGTTAACCGGACACATTGGGAAAAAACCCGCAGGCCGTACAAAAGACGACTGACTTAGGACTGAGAAAAAGGTAGGATAGCTAACGCCATCCAATCCTAGTTTATCTCAATGCAAGCTGACATTATAACTACTACGCTTCTTGACAAAAGCCAAACTTTAAGCATTCAAAAACCGACCTCGGGCTTGTCGCTGGTGGGGAGGATTCGAGTTCCGGGCGATAAGTCAATTTCTCACCGAGCTTTGATGTTGGGTGCGATCGCCCAAGGTGAAACTACTATTGAGGGACTACTCCTAGGGGAAGACCCCCGCAGCACGGCTAAATGTTTCTCGCTCCTGGGGGCCAAAGTTTCTGAACTCAACGCGGAACGGGTGACAGTCACGGGCGTCGGAATTGGCGAGTTAGAGGAGCCTGTAGAAGTCTTGGACGCTGGCAATTCCGGCACAACGATGCGGCTAATGTTGGGAATTTTAGCTTCTCATCCGGGGCGTTTTTATGCGGTAACGGGTGACAGTTCTTTGCGATCGCGCCCGATGTCGCGCGTCATTAAACCGCTGCAACTTATGGGAGCGCAAATTTGGGGTCGAAAGAGCAATTCTTTAGCTCCCTTAGCGATACTAGGACAGCAGTTAAAACCGATTCACTACCATTCTCCGATCGCCTCGGCTCAAGTTAAATCTTGCATTTTGCTCGCCGGTTTGATGGCGGAGGGAGAAACTACAGTCACAGAACCCGCTCTGTCGCGGGATCACAGCGAACGGATGCTGCGAGCGTTTGGAGCCCAATTGAGCGTCGATCCAGAAACTTGTAGCGTGACAGTTACTGGGCCGACACAACTGCAAGGGCAGAATGTGATTGTACCGGGGGATATTAGTTCGGCGGCATTTTGGCTAGTTGCTGGGGCGATCGTCCCGGGTTCGGAACTCCTAGTCGAAAATGTCGGCGTCAACCCAACTCGTACAGGCATTTTGGAAGCTTTGGAAATGATGGGGGCCGATATTGAACTGCAAAATCAGAGAGAGGCCGCCGGAGAACCTGTAGCGGATATTTTGGTTCGCAGTTCCGGCCAATTGCGGGGATGCACCATTGCGGGCGACTTAATTCCCCGACTGATTGACGAAATCCCGATTTTGGCAGTAGCGGCGATCTTTGCGTCGGGTACTACAATAATTCGAGATGCGGCCGAGTTGCGAGTCAAAGAGAGCGATCGGCTGGCCGTGACTGCTGCCGAACTCAACCGCATGGGAGCCCAAATTTCCGAGTTACCCGACGGTTTAGAAATTACCGGGGGAACTCCTTTGACCGGCGCGGATGTTGACAGCTACACCGACCACAGAATAGCGATGAGTTTGGCGATCGCAGCCCTCAACGCCACAGGTACTACTAACATTCACCGGGCAGAAGCTGCTGCCATTTCCTACCCCGAATTTACCGCCACTTTGCAACAAGTTTGCCATCCAAATTAAGATTGGAAATTTGGCATTGGGCATTGGGCATTGGTTGCTGGTTACTTGTTATCGGTTATTGGTATAGCCTCACAAATAACAAATAACCACTAACTAATGACTAATGACTTCCTCTAAGAATCTTTCCCTACAACTTGTTCTTTTAAAGAATCAATTTCCGTTAACAACTCTTGGCGATTAGAAGCCTTGAGCAGATACCGGTAAACAAACCAACCCGTATATCCCATGCCAATCAACTCAAAAATTGGAGCTACCAAAGGGACATCATTAAGAGCACCTAAAACTCCCAGCATTACCTTAATACTAATACCGCCTGCCAGAATTAAACCAACAGTTATGAGGGGCTTTTGGTAGTCAGCAAAAAAATTAGAGAGATAGGCTGGGAGTTCCGACAAAATTGTAATAACTTGGTCTTTAATATCTTGGAACTGGCTCGCCGTTGTTTCCGTGGTTGTCACTGTAGTCATTACCCCCGGTTTGTCATCCACCAGGTCTACTGTGACGACTTCAGTAACTGTTTGTGTCTCGTCCGAAAAGTTAGCTTGTGTCATTGGATACTTCCTCCGTTGTCAGGTAAAATTGCAGGCTGTGAATTGCTGCCAGTATAATTCTCCGGCAATTAGCACAGCATTCGCGCTGCAGGGACTAATTGATGAGACTAAGGCAGAGCTTCACAAATTGCAAGCAAAAATAAGGATAAGACTTGATTGTAAACAATTCCCCTCGTTGCTAAATCGGTCTTTTGACTCATTTTTTCACTTGATCGAGGTCAATTTGATTCGGGCAAGGGCGTCCTTGTTCAAAGTCGGTGATATTGCCGATCGTGGTTTCGGCGATATTTTTCAAAGCTTCCTCGGTGAAAAAAGCTTGGTGTCCGGTAATCAGGACGTTGGGGAAAGTCAGCAAACGCTGAAATACGTCGTCTTGAATGACGTGATTTGACAAATCCTCAAAAAACAGATCCGTCTCTTGTTCGTAAACATCTAAACCGAGGTAGCCAATTATACCAGACTTCAGTCCTTTGGTAACAGCTTTAGTGTCAATCAACTGACCGCGGCTGGTATTGATCAGCATCATCCCCGGTTTCATTTGCTCGATCGCCTCTGCACCGATTAAATGGTAAGTTTCCGGTATCAGCGGACAGTGGAGGCTGACAATATCAGAGGTGGCGAACAGTTCGGGGAGTGCGACGTATTTCATGCCTAGGGCGAGGCAATCCGGGTTTTGGTAAACATCGTATCCCAGCAGGTGACACCCGAATCCGTGCAGAATTTGGGCAGTAATTGCGCCAATTCTGCCTGTTCCGACGATTCCCACCGTTTTGCCGTGGAGATCAAAACCCAACAATCCGTCTAGGGCGAAATTGCCTTCGCGGACGCGGTTGTAGGCCCGATGGATTCTGCGGTTGAGGGACAAAATCAGAGCGACTGCGTGTTCGGCCACTGCGTAGGGAGAATAAGCGGGAACTCGGAGGAGAGTTAGATTTAAATCCTTCGCTGCTGCTAAATCGACGTGATTGAATCCGGCGGATCTCAGGGCCAGCAACCGAACGCCTTTTTCGGCAATGCTAAGCAGCGTTTTCGCGTCCAAAGAGTCGTTCACGAACGCGCAGACTGCCGGAAATCCAGCAGCCAAAACGCTGGTTTCCAGGTTCAGACGCGGTTCAAAAAAAACTAAATTGTGTTTGTCGCCGACATTCGCTGCTTCCAGAAATGTGCGATCGTAAGATTTGGTGCTGAATACGGCTACCTTCATGATTTTTGCCTGCAAACCCAGTAATAGTGGGAAATTCTTTCCCGATCAACTCTAAAGTTTACTAGAACGCCGTTGCCCCAAACAACCCACTTTCCATGAGACATATCGCTTGTGGTTAGTTATGACTACTTTATGTAATGACTAATAAACAATGGTTAATTACCAATCTGGCGGCAAATTGTAATATTCGAGAGTTGATTTGTCTGCCAGCAAATCTTGGGTTTTTCTGTCAATTTTAATCTCGCCATCCGCCAAAACTAAAGCCCTTTGAGTTGTTTTCCCGATCCAATTCAAATTGTGAGAAGCGATCAAAATTACCTCGATCGGCAATTGGGACAAAACTGACGCCAAGTGACGCCGCCACGAGGGATCTAGTCCATTAGTCGGCTCATCTAAGATTAAAATTGCTGGCTCTAATGCTAAAATTGCTGCCAAGGCTGCTAACCTTCTTTGACCTCCAGAAAGTTCGTGGGCAGAACGGTTGGCAAATTCTACTAAACCAAATTCGTGTAATAGCGCTAAAGCTCGATCGCGCGCAACTCTCGGCGGCACTCCGTAATTGCGCGGCCCAAACATGACATCCTCTAAAATAGTGGGCATAAATAGCTGGTCGTTAGCATCTTGAAAGCAAAATCCAATCTGCCTGCGTGCCTGCGATAAAGTCTTCGGTTCCAATTTTTTTCCCTGCACTCTAATCTCACCGGATTGAGGCACTTTTAAGCCGATCAAGTTTTCCAGCAAAGTGCTTTTACCAGCACCTGTCAGGCCGAGTAGAGCAACTCTTTCTCCGGGTTGCAAAGTAAAAGAAATTGCCCGCAATATTGGCTTTTGATCGTGATATCCGAATACTAAGTTTTCTACTTCGATTGTAGGCACGGATTTGAGTATAGTCAATTTTTATTTTCCTCGATTTTAGGATTAAGAGTATTTAACCGCAGAGAGCACAGAGGGCGCAGAGAGGGGAAGGGAGAAGGCAAAAGGTAGAGGCAGGAATTAATCAATTACCAATTACCAATTGCCCCTTCTAAATTACCACTTACCATAAGAAGCTATTGTTAATCCGGCTGCCATTAAAATTGCTACTGTCAGCCATAGTAGCTCTTTTGGTGTTGATTTTGAGTCAGCAGGTAAAGCTCCTTGATACCCGCGAATTAGCATGGCTGCGTGTACTCTTTCTGCCCGATCGAGACTTCGCAAATAAAGCGCTCCGATCATGGAAGCACTGGCGTAACGCAGCCATCCTCCGGTACCGGACAAGCCCCGGAGTTGGGCAGATATTTTCATGCGGTTGACTTCTGCCAGCAGGATTTCTAAGTATTGTCCTGTTAAAAGTACAATCTCTTGCAAACCTGCTGGTAGGGGTAATCCTTTGAGGGCAATTCCGAAACTGTGGGGTGGCAAAGTTAGCAGAAAACTGTTCATAATTAGCAAGCAAATTAGGGAACGCAGCAACAAAAAACTGGCGCGTTCCCAACCTTGGGGCAGCACTAATAAGGAGAGAAAAAGCAATTCTGCTCCCAAAAGTTGCGCGAGGGTTCGCACCGGAGCCCGGAGCCAAAACGACCAAAAAAGTGCGATCGCCCCATAAATTCCCAGCCACAGCCAAGCGCCTGTCTTCAGAAAACCCATGCCAATCACAATTGTGAGAGACACTCGCAATCGAAAAGGTATGGAGAGTTTAGACATCTTTAGGTTTTACCACCAACTGAGCAATCCCAAAAGCCGCGCCGAAGCTGAAGGCAGACCCTAAAAGTCCAGCAATGCTAGTACCAATCGGCTGTTCTTCTAATCCTTTAACTGTGTAATCTGCTAAAGGAGTGGGATTTTCGATTGCCACAGCTTCTTTATCTTTAAAGCCGTATTTTTCGGCTACCGCTTCTAACCCGTCAGGCCAACTTGAAGCAAACAGTGAAAGCACCCCGGAAATTAATAAAACTCCGATTACTGGCACTACCCATTTCTGCAATTGTGGCTGTTGTCCCGGCAATAAATCCGGCCGCACTTTGACGAGATAAGTTAACACGCCGCCTGTAATTACCCCTTCGCCAATCCCAATTAAAATATGTACGCCTACCATTGCTGGCAATGCGATATTGAGCCCTACGGTACCAGAAATTGCCAATTGAATCGCCACACTAATCGAAGCAGCCACGACGCTAAGGGCGGCTGCAATCCCTGCTGCTAGGGGCAAACGATTTCTGGAACCTCCCAAAAGTTGCTGCAATGGCTGCAACAGCCACCAGCCCACCCAAATGCCAACTAGCCCCATGTTAAAAATATTGGCTCCCAGGGCGGTGATGCCCCCGTCGGCAAACAAGACGCTCTGAATTATAAAAACGGTGCTCATTGTCAAAGTTGCCGCCCAAGGGTTACCCAAAACGACGGATGCGAGCGCCCCTCCCAACAAGTGGCCGCTGGTGCCGCCGGCTACGGGAAAGTTGATCATCTGGGCTGCAAACACGAAAGCTGTGGTTAAGCCCATGATTGGGGCTTGTCGAAGTCCAAGACTGGCGCGGGTTCGATTTAGGGCAACTGCAATTAATGCTGCGCTTGCTATGCCGGTGGCAATGGCTACTGGCGGTGAAAGAAAACCATCAGGTATGTGCATTGATGTATCCAAACGAGAGAAGTTCCAACTCTTTAGTCAACTATTTTTTACAAAAATTTAAAACCCCCTCTGGGGGCATTAATGCGATCGAGCGATGGGGGGATTTGTGGCTGGCAATCGCTTACTCGATATAGATTCGGGCTTCCCAGCCAGAGTTTTGAGGATGAGAAATGTAACATTAAATAATCCTGAAGAATTATTCGGATATTTTACCGACCCCCCCCACATTCAAGCTTTTTGATAAGAATTATCAATGTTTGTTTACAGATTAAACTGAAAAATGTATTTACCATCAAGCTCAAGCAATTTTTTTAAAAAAATATAAAGAAAAGAAAATCCCTAATTAATTTTATTTGCGGCTCTTCAGAATAATTTGTATTAATCTGTTGACGATAGCAGCAGCTAAATTGCCCGATAGCTAATCCAAGCCAAGCCAAAGTATGGCGTGTTTTTGAAAGAAAAAACTCCTTCCTAATTATTACTTAGTTAGTAGAGTTATTGGTTGCCGTCACAGCTATGTACTGGCATCCTCTCTTCCATACTTACCGTTAAATTAAATAATGTGAGGTTTGATAATGGAGACAAAAAATAAGCTACTCCCCGCCAGGGAGATGCACAAAATAGTTTGGATCAGCATCGGACTTTTGAGTTTTTTATTTGTGACTTATCCCATCACAATGTTTAACGTTAGCCCAAAATAAAAGTTTCGCGGTTTCCATGTCAAATCTTTGACAAGTGAGGGGCAAAATCCCGCTAAGGTAGCAGATGCTAATCCTGTTCCTAATAAATCGGCCCAATCAGCTATTGCGAGTAGCAGTGCGCTTCCGGCTATGTTTACTGACAGTCAAAAAAAGCTGCCTGAAAAGTCTTCTGATGTTGCACCTTCTACTAATAATTCTTCTGAAACAGCTATTGCCAGTAGCCCTAAAGATCAGACTGTCCAATCTGCACCTGTATCAGCAGGCAAGCAGGAAGTTCAGGCAGTAGATAGAACAAATCAGAGAGCAGAAATTACCGATCGCGCTAAACTATATGAGTTAGCTCTGAAAGCCTACGATCGCATCGATCGAAGTTGGCAAACTAGCCCTACGTTCAATCAAAATCTAGTCTATCGAGTCAGCACAAGTCAAGATGGGGCGATCGCCCATTTCGATCCGCTCAATCAACCAGCCAAGGATTTCATCCCAGAACCTGCTTTGCCAAATCTGCTGAAATCTTCTGAAACTAGCAGCAGTAACAGTACAGCAGTATTCGTTAAGTTTATTGTAGTGTTTGCTCCTACTGAAACCTTAGAAGTTAACCCGTAACTCACATACAACCTCTCTCCGGTAAAGTGCGCCATCAGCACCTTACTTTTCATTTTTAACTTAAATGTGATATTATAAACAGCGCCATCTAAGGCCTGCTACTTCTAAAACAACAAATGAAAGAACTTGACGAGAAAAAAACCCAGGAACTGCTATGCACCATCATGGAATGGGAACTTGCAGGTGTCGTGCGCTATACCCACTATTCACTAATGGTGACAGGGCCAAACCGGATTCCCATCGTGCAGTTTTTTAAAGCACAAGCCACAGAATCTCTAATCCATGCCCAACAAGCAGGAGAAATTCTCACCGGTTTAGAGGGGCATCCTAGTCAGAAAATTGCTCCAATCGAAGAAACCTACAAACACTCGGTGAAAGACTTGTTAGAAGAAAGTTTAAATCACGAGAAAAAAGCGCTCAAAAAGTATAAATCTTTACTTGAAGTTGTGACAGACTCCAGCGTTTATTTGGAAGAATATGCCCGCAATTTGATTGGGCAAGAAGAATTGCACCAAGTAGAATTGAAAAAAATGCTGCGGGATTATAGTTGATTTAATCATTAGTTAGTTGTTATTGGTTATTGGTTATTGGTTATTTCCACTCACCAATGACCAATACCCCATGCCCATGCCCCATGATTATAAAAAATGAATTTTAGTGAAGCCATACCCACTTTTGTAATTACCCTCCGCGAAGGCGTAGAAGCCGCCTTAGTTGTCGGAATTGTACTAGCTTGCCTCAAAAAAGCCGAGCAAAGTCACCTCAATTCTTGGGTTTATGGAGGTGTCGCAGTCGGCATTGGTGCTAGCGGTATTGTGGGTATTATCTTCAATGGATTGCTCGCAGCATTATCAACCTCAGAGCAGCCTTACGCACCAGTCATTAAACAGCTATTAGAGGGAGTGTTGGGCATTGTGGCGATCGCAATGCTAAGCTGGATGCTAATTTGGATGACTCAGCAAGCTCGCTTTCTCAAAGCAGAAGTTGAAGGAGCAGTTACAGCAGCTTTAACAGAAAATAGCAATGCCGGCTGGGGCGTATTTGGCTTAATTTTTATTGCGGTACTGCGCGAAGGTTTTGAAACAGTTATATTTGTCAGCGCTCAATTTCAACAAGGTTTAACTCCTGCTTTGGGTGCTTTGGGCGGTTTGACTGGGGCGGCAATCCTTGGCGCGCTACTGTTCAAGTGGGGTGTCAAAATTGATATCCGCCTGTTTTTCAAGTTTATGGGGATTTTGTTGCTGTTAATCGTAGCAGGTTTGGCAGTATCTGCACTCAAACATTTTGACCAAGCCGCTGGGATTTTGTCGCAGATGAATAGCAAATATTCAGCAATTTGTGTTTATTACGATCGCCTCGCACCAGTCCACTCTTGTATTTTAGGGCCTATGGTGTGGAATGCAGGGGAAATTTTGCCCGATCGACAATTTCCAGGAGTGCTTCTCAAAGCACTGTTTGGATACAGAGATCGACTTTATCTCGTCCAAGCAGCCGCTTACACAATATTCTTAGCCACCATCGGCGGTCTTTATTTCCAAAAATTAGGCTCTAAGGCGACTGTTCCCAACAAAAATACTCAGCAACCTCAATCGGAAACTCGCCCTCAGTAGGTATGCAACCTGTTTTTATCGGTTGTTTTGCTGATTCCAGGGCGATAAAGAAATTAGCCCCACACGCAAAAAATTGACCAAAAACTTTCAGTTTGCGGGATTTATTATTTGACTTTTATATGATATCATTAAATGATGCCAACATTGTTTATTTGTTTTATAAATAGTCATATTAATATTATTTAATAATACCGTCAATACCCCAAAAAAGCAAGCCCTACCGATCAAAAAACACAAAAATTTTATCAGCAAAATTAACTAACTTAAAAAATTTACAGTTAACGGTTAACAGGGTTATGCAAAACGCGGACTACCGTTAGGGCGATCCTGTGAAGCCCCAAGCGCACCCTGCAAAAGTTAAGGCTGTTCTTTCCGACCCAAAATCTGTCCCCAGCAAGATTTTTGGTAAACAGTTTTCTGATAAGCGCTCTTAGGGCTTATAATTAGTACAAGAATATTTACAGAGTTCCGAAAGTTCTTAATCAACCTTATAATCCTTAATGAAGCTTAAAATTAAAAAATTGTTCGTTAAAGTTACCTGGAACCCCCAGAAGGCTGTAGGATCTGCCATTCGGTTAGCGGTGAGATAAATAATGATGCCTCGGATACTTGTTATTGATGATGACGCGGCGATCGCCGAACTCGTAGCAGTCAACCTAGAAATGGCTGGCTACGAAGTCACCCAGGCAGAAGACGGCATCAAAGGTCAGGCACTAGCCATACAACTGCTCCCCGACCTGATCATGCTAGACCTCATGCTGCCTAGAGTAGACGGATTCACCGTATGTCAGCGTTTGCGGCGTGACGAGCGCACCTCAGACATTCCCGTCTTGATGTTGACAGCCTTAAGTCAAACTCAAGACAAAGTAGAAGGCTTCAACTCCGGCGCCGACGACTACCTGACCAAACCCTTTGAACTAGAAGAGATGCTAGCCCGAGTGCGAGCTCTACTAAGACGCACAGACCGCATCCCCCAAGCGGCCAAACACTCCGAAATCCTGAATTACGGCCCGCTGACCCTTGTCCCCGAAAGGTTTGAAGCTGTTTGGTACGCTCAGACAGTCAAACTGACCCACCTAGAGTTTGAGCTGCTGCACTGCTTGCTTCAGCGCCACGGTCAGACAGTCTCTCCTAGCGAAATTCTCAAAGAAGTGTGGGGTTACGACCCCGACGACGACATCGAAACTATTCGTGTACACATCAGACACCTGAGAACCAAGATGGAACCCGATCCCCGCCATCCTCGGTACATCAAAACCGTATACGGGGCTGGTTATTGCCTGGAGTTACCCAACAACGAGCAAGTAGCTGAACAAACAAAATCCTCTGCTTGAGCTAGCACGCCAGATGCAACAAGCAGTTAAAAGTTCCGCTAGAAAAGCCTGAGAGCAAATGCTCTCAGGCTTAGTTGTTTGGAGTTTGAGATGAATATGTCAACAAGTAGGCATTAACTCTCTTCATTCGGAAAAAAACAATCCCACACCCCCCTCTAACCGCGCGGTTTCATTCTCTTGTAGGGGCTGCCCCCCGTGGCTGCCCCCATGTCTGAAACTGTGAAATCGCCTGTGGGGGGGTAGGCACGGGGGCACTACCCCTACAAAATCGCGATTTTCGTGAGAATGAAACCGCCCTGCCTCTAACCGTACTTTTAGAGAAGCTTGTCCATAGGAAAGTACCGGATTTCTTTTTCCACCTTGTCTTTTCCGAGAGGATTGGATACCTACTTAAACAATACTCTAGCCATAATACTCTTTAATAATATTATTTATCAATAAATTTAGAGGTATTCCTTGAGCTGCTATTTTGGCTAAGGAGAAGCCAAACTCCGCTCAAGCGCCAAAAACAGTCATAATCGTGATATAACGATGTTTTTTCCTACTGATTTACATACCTGAACTCAAATCAGTGAAAATTTTTCTCAAATACCCCTTGACTAAACTACTAAAATTGTTGATTATCTATATCAATAATCTGTGATCGCTTAAAACTCCACTGACATCTTTCTCAAGAGGTAAATCGCCGTGACCAGCATGGCAAAAAAATCCTTCCCAGCCGAAGGAAAATCATTTCCCTGGTGGGTCGGCAACGCCCGCTTAATCAACCTTTCCGGCCGTTTGCTCGGTATCCACGTCGCCCACGCCGGCCTCATCGTCTTCTGGGCGGGAGCCTATACCCTATTAGAGCTTTCCCGCTTTAACTCAGAATTGCCCATGTACGAACAAGGCTTAATCCTGTTGCCAAACCTGGCCAGACTCGGCTTGGGCGGGGGTGCGAGAGGCAAAATTGTCGAGACTGATCCGTATTTCGCCGTTAGGGCGATTCACCTAATCAGCTCAGCCTTTCTCGGCTTCGGCGGCATCTTTCACTCCCTCAAAGAGCCAGCCACCCTCGAAGCAAGAACTTCTTTCTTTGGCTACACATGGGAAGACGCACACAAAGTGACCACCATCTTGGGCATCCACCTAGTTTTGCTGGGTGTCGCTACCTTCTTGTTGGGGGCTAAAGCTATATATCTCGGTGGTTTATGACTGTCTTTTTCTAATATTTATGTATTGCCACTTTGATTATTTTTGTGGAGTCTGTCCGTAACATTGCCAGAAGGAGTGCATCAAATCAAGTGCTTGTATCCAATTCCTTGTGATTGGAATTTTTTTACTAACGACTACCGCCTCACATTTACAGTGCGCCCGTGCGTTGCTTGTGCTGAAGATGCGAGCGGTTGCACTGACTTTGAACCTAAGACTTGTTTTATTAATGCTTATCCGCAACATTGCTATAAACTTCACAAAAATTACGCAGAAATACCGAAAACAACTTTTTCAGTTCCACTTTTAGCAAAGGGGATAGGTGGCTAGCAGATTACCCTGGACTAAAGGGGGAGTCTAGAGTTATATGGATTATCACGGAAAATATACTTTAGGAGCATCTAAAAAATAGCACGAATAAATAACAGATAATCCATGACCATCCTCGTTCAACTTTTTTATTTTTTCCGACATGAATTTATACAGTGCTAACTCACTCAAAGTCGAACTCAACCAAAGAGGCTGCCGCCTGACTCCCCAGCGAGAAACTATTTTGAGTGTCTTTCAAAATCTACCGCAGGGTAATCATTTAAGTGCGGAAGAATTATACAGGACTTTGCAGAATCAAGGAGAACGAATAGGCTTGTCTACTGTCTACCGAACGCTGCATTTATTAGCAAGGATAGGAATTTTGCGTGAACTAGAATTAGCAGAAGGACACAAACATTACGAACTGAATTTTCCCGAATTGCACCACCACCATCATCTGGTTTGCATTCAGTGTCACAAAACCTTTGAATTTAGCGATGAATCAATTTTAAAAATTGGCAAAAAGCAAGTTGAAAAAGCTGGGGTAGAACTGCTTGACTGTCAGTTAACTGTGCGTGCTGTTTGTTTGGAAGCGCTGCGGGAGGGATGGCCTTCTTTGGTACCCAGTAATTGGTTGTGTCCCAGATATCATTCTGAAATGGATGAGGAAATTAGTTGATTTGGATGAAATACACTTAGGTAATATGGAATTGGTGACAATTGGTAATTTGTGCTTTTTTATTCGTTATGAGCTGTTAGTTATTAGCACCTACAAATAACAAATGATAACTGACAACTGACTGCTGACTGCTGAATTCACTTTTGCAATCAAGCAACCTCAGAAGAATCGCAACGTTGGTGTTCCATCCGAAATATGTTAGCGTACAAACTAGCAACAATCTGTTTGCCTTCCTGCGTCAATTGCAAGTAACCGAGAGATTCACTGATGTGAGGATAAATGCCGCTCCAGTAAAACTTAGAGTAGCTTTGCAGCAAGTCGCCCGGATGTCGATAGCCCAAAACTTTAGTAGCACCGCTTTCTTCCAACTCATAAAACAGCGCGCCAATTTTCTGCAAATATTGCGGGTTGCTGAGCTGACCTATCAAGTCAGCACCGCGCACTAAACTAGAATAATTACCTGCATCCTCGTCAGTGTTGCCGTCAAGCACCGAGAAACGAGTCTGTTCTATGTTCTGCTTAATTATCTCAGCATTAATTAGCTTGTGGTTGCCGAAGCGCTCGTCAATAAACAATTTAGCTCTGTCAACTCGGTAAGGAGCTAAGCTAGCGGCTGTTGCACCGGGAGCAAGTGCAATTCTCATGCCATCTTTTCCCGTAGCATATAATCCTTCTGATTCTTGGTCTTGCCGGCAAACTCCTTTGACATATCCGATGTCTTGGCACAGCAAAGAAATAATGAAGTGCAGCCAATCTTCGCAGGAAACTCCGCCCTTGCGAATGTGTTTTCCCCGCAAGATTTCTTGACCGACTAAGCTAATGCAAATGGCGTGTTCTACATTGTGATAAAGAGCGTCGCTGTTGGCGATGTTTTCTAACGCCATTGCCCCCACCCAGGCAATAATGTCAGCATAATCAGATTTGTAGCCTCCGTAAGTGCGGCTGTACCCGTTCTGAAGTTGTTCGATGAAAGCCTCGATCAGCAGTTCTGTAGAATTAAACATACCCTATCCTTTTACCTTAATATTTCCTTTTAAGAGCGGTGCATCTATTGGGGATTCGTCTACTTTTATGGATGAGATTTTAGCTCATACCAATTCACTATCAAGATACACTAAATGAGGCTGATGTCTTTTTGGTTGGAACTATATCCTTAGCGTTATATTAAATGCAGCTTGATAGTAAATTGGTATCACCACTCATGCACGCCGTGTGTGTTGTGCTCCGTGGGTGGCAATCTCAAAACTCATTGACGCAGCTACGCCCGGGGAGTCACGAAGCAATCTCGCGCCCTGACTCAAAACTCCCAAGCAACTCAGTCCATCACTGACACCCATCCCCGCCGTACTGCATACAGCAGCCTGCTGACAATTTTTCGATCCTCTGAACTTTTTAAACTGTGAGAATTAATTGCGTATTGAATTTCCTGGAACTGATCCCGATCGATCTTACCGGATTTCCAAATATTCAAGTAAAGTTCGGAAATTTTATATTCAGGAATATAAGCTTTGGTTGTCATCTGCAGTCAACTCAATGTATATTTCTTATTGTCCGGCAGTTTTAGATAATTTTATGTGATGTAGATCGGCTATAGACTGTGATGCGATCCCAGGCAGGAGTTAATGCACTTCTCCTAACAATGGTAATTTGAGCGAAAAAGCGCGATATTGCGATCTCATAAATTTTGCTGACGGCTGTGAAAATCATCATAGTTGCGCCTAAATTATAGGATGTCACATACCATTCTCCCGTTGCGCTCGCCCCCTCCCAACTTGCAGCAAGGAAGAAAGTTTGAGTGCGGGTCGCGCAAATTTCTTGCCAAAGAAACACGCGTCGTGTACAATATAGAGTCTGGTATCCTCACTTACCCATAATTATTTTCATTCATCCCGTCCCCCCAGAGGGGAAGGGACTTTCAGTGCGGATACAGCCAAATCACTATATTCAGCAAAAAGCTAGAAATGCCGTAACTCATGCCCACTATTCAGCAACTCATCCGTTCAGCACGGGAACAAACGCAGAAAAAAACCAAATCGCCAGCTCTCAAGAGTTGCCCCCAGCGCCGCGGAGTTTGCACCAGAGTGTACACGACCACCCCGAAAAAACCCAACTCGGCGCTGCGGAAGGTGGCTCGGGTACGGCTGACCTCTGGTTTTGAAGTGACCGCCTACATCCCAGGGATCGGTCACAACTTGCAAGAACACTCGGTAGTAATGATCCGGGGCGGTCGGGTAAAAGATTTGCCCGGAGTTAGATACCACATCATTCGGGGTACATTAGACACCGCTGGGGTGAAAGACCGCAAGCAGGGTCGTTCCAAATACGGGGCCAAGCGTCCTAAAGAGAAAAAATAACACGGAACTCGCCCGATCGTAGGGGTTGGGAAGCAAAAATAAATCCGATTGCGCCGCTCAATTGCACGCTCGCTCGTCATCAATAGAGATGTGATCCCAAAACCCCAAACTCAATCATTCAAAATCAAAAATCCCAAATAGAACTATGTCTCGCCGCACAGTTATTCAAAAACGTCCAGTTCCACCAGATCCAACCTACAACAGCCGGTTGGTAAGCATGATGGTGAGACGGATCATGCAGCACGGCAAAAAATCCGTTGCCTCCAGCATCGTCTACGACGCCCTCAAAACCATCCAAGAACGCACAGGGGCTGAACCGTTAGATTTGTTTGAAAAAGCAGTCAAAAACGCGACACCTCTGGTAGAAGTCAAAGCCCGCCGGGTAGGTGGCGCCACCTACCAAGTTCCAATGGAAGTGCGTTCCGATCGCGGTACCACCCTCGCCCTCCGCTGGCTGATCAGATTTGCCCGCGCCCGCACAGGCCGCTCGATGGCAGCCAAGCTAGCCAACGAACTGATGGATGCAGCTAACGAAACAGGCAGTGCTATTCGCAAGCGCGAAGAAACACACCGCATGGCTGAAGCTAACAAGGCTTTTGCTCACTACCGCTACTAACTGCAACATCGGGCATGGAGAAGAGCGCGATCGTGCGGTATAAAAGCATCGGGTGAGAAATTGGAAAGTGTAAGTTTTGAGTGTTGAGATTGCTTCTCTTGGCGCAATTGCGATTCGTGAAGCAAACTCAAAACTCCTAAAATCAAAATTCATGCACTCAAAATTCATGCACTCTCTGAATCCTCCATGTCGCATCCTTAATATTTTTGTAAACAAATTTTGCAAAAAATATTAAAATGTAACAATAAGCTCCAGAGACTTTTGTAAGTCGCTGGGGAGTGCAAAATAGGGTTACTGTGTAGTATAATAGTATTATAACAGCAACACAAGATTAAGGAGGTAGCTGTGGCACGTACCGTCCCGCTAGAAAAAACTCGCAACATCGGCATCGCAGCCCACATCGACGCGGGCAAAACAACAACAACTGAAAGAATTCTGTTCTATTCAGGCATGGTTCACAAAATGGGTGAAGTGCACGAGGGAACAGCAGTCACTGACTGGATGGAGCAAGAGCGGGAGCGGGGAATTACGATTACTGCCGCTGCTATCACCACCAGTTGGAAAGATTACAAAATCAACATCATCGACACTCCCGGACACGTAGACTTCACGATCGAAGTCGAACGCTCGATGCGAGTGCTCGACGGAGTGATCGCAGTGTTCTGCTCGGTAGGGGGAGTGCAGCCGCAATCCGAAACAGTTTGGCGACAAGCCGATCGGTACAAAGTACCGCGGATCGTGTTCGTCAACAAAATGGATCGGATGGGCGCAAACTTCTACAAAGTCTACGGCCAAATTCGCGATCGCATGAGAGCGAACGCCGTACCCATCCAAATCCCGATCGGCAGTGAAGAAAACTTCCGGGGAATTGTAGACTTAGTGCAAATGAAAGCCTATATCTACAACAACGACACGGGAACCGACATCGAGGAAGTAGAAATCCCCGATGAAGTAAAGGATCTAGCCGTAGAATACCGCACCAAGCTGATCGAGTCCGTAGCAGAAACCAGCGACGCCCTCACGGAGAAATACCTCGAAGGCGAAGAGTTAACGGAAGACGAAATCCGCTTGGCCCTGCGTCACGGCACTGTCGAAGGTACGATCGTCCCCATGTTGTGCGGTTCGGCATTCAAAAACAAAGGCGTTCAGTTGTTGTTGGATGCAGTCATCGACTATCTGCCGTCGCCCTTGGAAGTTCCTCCAATTCAAGGACTCCTGCCCAACGGCGACACAGCAGAGCGGTTTGCCGACGACAACGCCCCGCTGTCAGCCCTGGCATTCAAAATCATGGCTGACCCCTACGGTCGGCTGACCTTTGTTCGCGTCTACTCAGGTATCCTCAAAAAAGGCACCTACGTCCTGAACTCCACCAAAGACAAAAAAGAGCGGGTTTCTCGCCTAATTGTACTCAAAGCGGACGATCGGATAGAAGTTGAGGAACTGCGGGCAGGAGATTTGGGAGCAGCCTTGGGTTTGAAAGACACCTTCACCGGCGACACCCTCTGCGAAGAAGGAGCGCCAGTGATTCTGGAATCTCTGTTTATTCCAGAGCCAGTCATCTCGGTGGCTGTCGAACCCAAAACCAAACAAGACATGGAGAAGCTCTCCAAAGCCCTCCAGTCACTCTCGGAAGAAGACCCCACCTTCCGAGTCAACGTTGACCCAGAAACCAACCAGACAGTCATCGCCGGCATGGGCGAACTGCACCTGGAAATCCTGGTAGACAGGATGCTGCGGGAATTCAAAGTAGAAGCCAACGTGGGTCAGCCACAAGTAGCCTACCGTGAAACCATTCGCAAATCCGTCCGCGCCGAAGGTAAATTTATCCGCCAAAGTGGCGGTAAAGGTCAGTACGGTCACGTCGTGATCGAACTAGAACCCACGGAAGTTGGAAGCGGCTTTGAATTTGTCTCCAAAATTGTTGGTGGCACTGTACCCAAAGAGTACATCGGCCCGGCAGAACAAGGGATGAAAGAAGCGTGCGAATCAGGTATTGTAGCAGGATATCCCGTGATTGACCTCAAAGCTACTATGGTAGACGGGTCTTTCCACGACGTAGACTCCTCAGAAATGGCATTTAAGATCGCCGGTTCAATGGCGATCAAAGAAGCCGTGATGAAGGCGTCGCCAGTGCTGCTAGAGCCTATGATGAAAGTAGAGGTTGAAGTTCCCGAAGATTATATCGGGAACGTCATCGGAGACCTCAACTCGCGTCGGGGTCAGATCGAAGGTCAAGAGACGGATCAGGGGATAGCCAAAGTTTCTGTAAAAGTTCCACTAGCAGAAATGTTTGGTTACGCCACCGACATCCGCTCGAAAACCCAAGGTCGAGGCATCTTCACAATGGAATTCAGCCATTACGAAGAAGTGCCGCGAAACGTGGCTGAAGCCATTATCGCTAAGAACAAAGGGAACTAATGATTTTGGATTTTAGATTTTGGATTTTGGATTGAATCCAAAGTCTAGAATCTAAAATCTCAAGTCTAAAATCGCTAAAAAAAACAAGGAACAGATCAAGAATGGCACGCGCAAAATTTGAACGGAATAAACCCCACGTAAACATCGGCACGATCGGTCACGTTGACCACGGCAAAACAACTTTGACCGCCGCGATTACGATGACTCTCTCTGCACTAGGTCAAGCAAAGGCTAAGAACTACGCCGACATCGACGCTGCCCCAGAAGAAAAAGCACGGGGTATTACGATTAATACTGCTCACGTGGAATACGAAACCACAGGTCGGCACTATGCTCACGTAGATTGCCCCGGACACGCTGACTATGTGAAAAACATGATCACCGGTGCTGCTCAAATGGATGGCGGCATTCTAGTAGTGTCAGCAGCAGACGGCCCCATGCCTCAAACTCGCGAACACATCCTGCTAGCTAAGCAAGTTGGCGTTCCCAGCTTGGTTGTGTTCTTGAACAAAGAAGACATGGTGGATGATGCTGAACTTTTGGAATTGGTAGAACTGGAAGTTCGCGAACTTTTGAGCTCTTACGATTTTCCGGGCGATGACATCCCCATCGTCACAGGTTCGGGATTGAAAGCTCTCGAAGCGATGCTTGCTAATCCCAAGACTGTCAAGGGCGAAAATGAGTGGGTTGACAAAATTTACAAGCTGATGGAAGAAGTAGATGCTTACATCCCCACCCCAGAACGCGAAGTTGACAAGCCTTTCTTGATGGCAGTTGAAGACGTATTCTCGATTACTGGTCGGGGTACTGTCGCCACAGGCCGGATCGAACGTGGAACTATCAAAGTCGGCGAAACAGTCGAATTGGTGGGTCTTAAGGACACTCGCAGCACTACAGTGACTGGTGTGGAAATGTTCACCAAGTCTCTGGAAGAAGGTTTGGCCGGCGACAACGTTGGTCTACTGCTGCGGGGGATTTTAAAGGCGGATATTGAACGCGGAATGGTGATTGCTAAGCCGAAAAGCATCCTGCCGCACACTCAGTTTGAATCTGAAGTGTACATCCTGAAGAAGGAAGAAGGCGGCCGGCACACGCCCTTTTTCTCTGGATATCGTCCTCAATTCTACGTCCGTACCACTGACGTGACCGGCACGATCGCACAGTTCACCGCTGATGACGGTACTGAAGCAGAAATGGTGATGCCCGGTGACCGGATCAAAATGACTGTTGAGCTGATTCACCCGATCGCGATCGAACAAGGAATGCGCTTCGCTATCCGCGAAGGCGGCCGCACCGTCGGCGCCGGCGTTGTTTCCAAAATCCTCAAGTAGGACTCCGATAACAGCTTAAATAGCAGAAAAGCCACCAAATTTAATCAGGCTTTTCTGCTATTTAGTGATTAGTTATTACTCAGAAATCTGCTGTTAGCAGTTAGCCCAAAAACAACTGCAAATAGACGACAGACAACAGACAACAAACAACAAACTGAACCTCGAAAATTCAAGAAACAAAAATGGCAACAATTCAACAACAAAAAATTCGCATTCGCCTCAAAGCTTTCGATCGCCGAATTCTAGACGCATCCTGCGAAAAGATTGTAGATACAGCAAATCGGACAGCAGCCACAGCGATCGGCCCGATTCCCCTACCGACAAAACGCCGGATTTACTGCTTGCTGCGATCGCCCCACGTAGACAAAGATTCTCGCGAACACTTTGAAACCCGCACGCACCGCCGGATTATCGACATTCACCAGCCATCGGCCAAAACAATTGACGCTTTGATGAAATTGGATTTGCCAGCCGGCGTAGATATCGAAGTCAAGCTGTAGATTGACTCTTTAGAAACTCGGAAGAAGGAACAAAAATTAAATAACTTGTTCCTTCTTTTTGTTGAAATTTTCCAAGTTATTAGGTATTAGTTATTAGTTAATAATCAGCAATAATTTCTGTTATGGCACGAACTTAAATAATTATTCTTAATTAAGGCGCGATAACTACAAAAAAGCTCCTTGAGCAGTCGCTATAATCGCCTTCGGGATCGCTTAGTTTAGCAAAAAGGTATATTTAACATTTTGATGCAATAACGCCTTTGTCAAGCTGCCAGCACCGGAGATAGCTCGCCGTCGCTTCCGTTGCCACCGAAAAAGCCCGATCGCTCCTGCCCCGGAATTGCCTTTAATCAGTTAAAGTAAGAAAAATAAGCGCAAGTACCGTCACTTTTGAGCGACAATGGCATCCTCTTCCTCTGTAGCAGTTCGCGAACTCCCCTTATTTCCGTTGCCGGAAGTGGTTCTATTTCCAGGTAGACCACTCCCGCTGCAAATCTTCGAGTTTCGCTATCGAATCATGATGAATACGATTCTGGAGGGCGATCGGCGTTTCGGTGTACTCATGTGGGACCCCAACCAAAACAAAGTCTCTGCCGTTGGCTGTTGCGCCGAAGTGATTCACTGTCAGCGCCTCCCCGACGATCGCATGAAAATTATGACTCTCGGACAACAGCGGTTTCGAGTGCTTGACGCCGTTCGGGAAAAACCATATTTAGTCGGTCTGGTAGAGTGGATCGAAGACGCACCGCCGCAACAAGACCTCAGACCTTTGGGGAAAGATGTTGAACAACTGCTGAGAGATGTAGTTCGCCTCTCCAGCAAATTGATGGATCAGCCGATCGACCTGCCCGAAGACATTCCCAGTTTGCCTACAGAATTGTCCTACTGGGTAGCCAGCTACCTGTACGGCGCCGCGACAGAACAGCAAACTCTTTTAGAATTGCAAGATACTGCGGCGAGATTGGAACGCGAAACCGAAATTTTGACTTCTACTCGTAATCACTTGGCAGCGAGGACTGTACTTAAAGATACCCTCAAGTAGCCAATTTGCCTAGGAAAAAGCACGATCGGTTTGACCTGAAGTGAAAAAAGAATTACACACAAATCATTCGATTTTTGATTTTTGGTTTTCGATTGACTGATGAACTAAGGGTTTGGATCGCAGCCCTACAGTTCCATTCTTTTTGGGAACTGGCATCTGTTTAATTCTTAACTTCAAACAGGTTCGGATAGGTTCCTTATAGCAGTAAATGCTTGTGTTAGACAATCACGACCAACCGAAACCATACGATGCAGTTAGAGGCGGTCAACTGCCACCTCCTGTGGGCGGTGTAGTGCTCGGCGGACTAGCAGGAGTTAAACATCGGCTGTCTAGTTCTGTCAGCGAACATCGAATCGCCGCCTTGAGAGAGACATTGAATTACGGCGATGCAGGCTTAAAAATAGTCATCAAGATTTGTCAAAGCGAAACAGGCCCAGTGCAGTGGGCGGCCTGTGATTTGCTTCGACAAAGGCTGAATTCGATCGCCCGCGAAAAATTACAGGCCTTTGTAGCTTCAAGTTCAGATTCAGAAGCTAAGCTAGATAGCACTGAAAAAATATTAAAGCACTCATGCGGTGCAGTCTCAGAAAAAAATTACGATCGGCAAATGTCCGAAGCACAGTTAATATTTGAGACAATTACGCAGCAAATGCAACCAAATTTGTTGCTATTAGAAGCACTGGTAGCCTCTGTAGAACGCGAAGAATTTACCAGCGAACTGATGAATCTTTGGGAACTATTAATCTTAGAAATTCAGGAACGTCTCAAAGAACTGCGTCAGGCTGTTGGCATTGCGATTTCCGCCCAACTGCGGATTCAGTGGCTGTACAATCAAGCTGAATCTCAAGCCAACCAGTGGCAGCAGCGAGCTTTGCTAGCTCTTCAGACACAGGATGAGAATTCAGTCGGCCTCGCCGTGGTTCGCAAGCAGGTTCAATTCGATCAGGCGGCAGAACTAAAAATTGACTTAGACTACCAAACTGTGCGAGTAGAAAATCTCAACCGCAACTTGCTGGCTTTGGAAAGTAAGATTGCTCAAGCTAATTCTAAGAAAGAAATCCTCAAGATGCAGCTTCATTTTGCTAAGGTACAGCAGCAAATAGACTTCACTTTCAGCCAAGTCAATAGTATATTTTTTAGTCCTTAGTTGTCGGATACTCCGGTGATATTGCGTGATATCAAACTTGTCTGACGCAAAAATGTATAGCCCCACTTAAAATTGCCTTATCTAGCTTAGCTCCCTCAAGATTAGCACCGCACAAAAATGCCCCGCTCAAATTAGCACCCCTCAAGTCAGCTCCTCTCAAATCTGCGCCCTCAAGGTTACTTTCACACAAAAAAGCGTTCCTCAAGTTGGCTTTTTTTAGACTTGCTCCCCGCAGTTTAGCCTCGCTTAGATTGGCTTCTTCGAGGTTTGTATTGTCCAAGCAAGCATCTATGAGGTTTGCTTCCATTAGGTTGGCGGCGTACAAGAAAGCTCCGCTCAAATCAACACCGATCATTTTGGTGTCGCTCAAGTTGGCGTTTTTCAGTTTGGCTTCAATCAGGTCAGCTCCTGTTAATCTGGCGAAACTTAGATCGGCTCGGCTCAGGTTAGCCCCATTGAGTTTTGTCATCACCAGGCAAGCATTCTTGAGGTTGCTACCTATTAAGTTTGCCCCCATTAGGTTCGCCAAAGCAAAATTTATTTCTTTGAGATTCGCGCAGGCTAGATTAATATGAATTAGGAAAGCTTCTCGCAAAGAAGCCTCTTTCAAGTTTGTTTCATGAAAATTTCTTTCTCCGGCGGCGTATCGCTTGAGAAGTTCATCAGCATTCATCTCACCAGCCTCCTAAGGTTGACTTAAAAAGTATACTACATAAAAGAAAATTATACTACTGACAGTAAATTGTAGCAACCAAAGATTTTTAAAGTTTCTGTGTGATTTTTTAATTCTTCGAGTGCCGCTCGAACAAATGCTTGGCAGGCGTTAGCCTCAACGTCCATAAAGAAAATATATTCTCCGAGTGATCTTTTAGTCGGTCTAGATTCAATCCGACTTAAATTAATACCGCGACTGGCAAATACTTCCAAAGGTTTTACCAGTGCTCCCGGCATATTGGCCGGTACGCTAAAAGCTAGTGAGGTATGGGTGCAATTAGACGGTGAAGTATCGAGGATCAACTTAGCAGCAGATGTTGTGCTGGACTTAAGGGATGAGCGTTCCCCTGGTTCTACGTTGGCGATTTCTCCACCACTCCTGCTGAGTACCCAAAAGCGAGTGTAATTATCGGGATAATCATTAATGGGGTGAGCTAACACTGGCAAATTGTAAAGTTCAGCCGCTCTTGGCGAAGATATCGCTGCTACATTTCTATCTTCCAGATATTGCAATGCTTCCGTGGTAGAATTCGCCGGAATTAATTGAGCTGAGGGAATAAACTGCCCCAACCATACCTGACACTGAGCTAGCGCTTGCGGGTGAGAGTAAACTTTTTGAATCTCGTTAAAATTTTTGGCATTAGACACTAAGGCGTGGGAAATTGGCAAAACTAAGGCGTGTTGAATGCGGAGTTGATCGAGTCGCCAGAGTGTATCTAAGGTGACAGTCACGCTGCCTTCGATCGAATTTTCGACGGGCACAACTGAATAGTCAACCTGCCCTACGGCAGATGCCTCTAGCGCTTGGGAAATGGTGGAATAAGGACACAGGGTGCATTCCAAGTTAGTTTCCAGACTCAACCAATTGAGATAAGCTAGAGCCGCTGTTTCTGCATTTGTACCAACAGGGCCGAGATGTGCGATCCTCTTCGAGGGCTGCGCTAACGAAATTTTCATGTAGAGGCAATTTAGGTTACAAATGTTTGCTTTACTCTCATCAGCTAGGAAGTATGATGAAAAATTAGCGATGTCCAGAAAGCTTTAATCAGTGATTTCTCGGATGACATTGCTGGGCGCGCGACTTAGTGCGCTACGTATGTCACCTTAAAAAAGGTGATACTTTATTAAGATATGCTTAGGAATCCTATATTTTGATATTTTCTCATGTATACCCGCTTTAATTCTTCCCAATCCGTCGAGATCGCCGTACCAGAGGAACGGGTTCCCATTCAACATTATCTGCGCCAGCCGAGGCGACTGGTGAACGCCCTCGTTGATCAAAGTCGCACACAACAGCTAAGCGATGACTGTTTCCGCCTAAAAATGCGACCCTTACAATTTATGATGCTGAGCATTCAACCCACAGTAGACATGAGGGTGTGGGCCCAGTCGGATGGCACAATCAATTTGCAGTCCGTCGCCTGCGAAATTCTCGGCGTGGGTTATATCAATGATCGCTTTGCTCTCAATCTCAAAGGAAAGCTTTGTGTACACCAAAGCAGCGGGGTAGCATACTTGAAAGGAAAAGCGGATTTGGAAGTGCAAGTAGAATTACCGCCGCCGTTTTGGCTGACGCCCAAACCCATTTTAGAAGCAACGGGGAATGCTTTGCTCAAAAGCGTACTGCTGAGCGTCAAACAGCGGTTGATGCACCAGTTGCTCTTAGATTACCGCCGCTGGGCAAACAGCGAAAATGAGCTAATATCGATCGATCTCCCCCCAATCTTATCTTTAGAAGGCTGACATCCTACTAGATAACCTGTTAATTAATGTATAGGGATATTTAGGCACAAATCAGGCCACTTACCACAATATCAGTTAGACGCTCGAATTGGGCATCGGTCACTTTGTGGGAACTAGCCAGCAGGGATAGATAGATAGCGGCAGGTCAGTCAAGATCGATTTGAGTCAGCCCCCCAAGTTCATCGTCTTCGAGGATTCCCACGCCCCCAGGCCAAGCTGTTGACCTGTTTTTTGAAACTTCGTCCTTTTGGCGGAGTTCGCGCTGCGGTGGCTTAATGATTTTGCCCGGTTGATTCGTGGCGGCCACCCGAATCCTGATTTTTGGCCCGGAATTGCCCAAGCGAATTGTCATACCGTCCACAACGGACACCTGAGCGATCGGTCTATCATCTACATAAGTGCCGTTAGCACCAAAATTAATAATTTCCCAGCCATTAGCGTGATTCCACAGCTCTACGTGGTGGCGGGAAACTACAGCGCTGTAAATAATTACATCATTGTCGTTCGATCGACCGATCCGAACCACCGGTTCTGATTCAAAACACCAACTTTGAACTGGGACAGACTGGATAGGATGTAAAAGAGTTAAGGTAATCACTGATGTTTTGACACTCCACCGCCAGACTGAAACGGGGATACTTCCAGAGAGATTTTTTGGGAGAAAACTGCAAAAAATTTGCTTTTTAAAGGCGTCGTCAGTGCGCCCCTATTCCCTCTATCTGCCGTAAAAGTCGAACTTTTGGCTGCTTGAGGCATTTGAAGCAACTTTTGAGGGTGAGCTTTTGGCGCAGGCGCAAATTTTTGCTGTCCTCGGTAACAACCAAACACGATGTGATTAGTCGGGTGAACTTCCCAGTGATGGACGGCGGTTTTAACCGCTTGATTAATGTGGTCTGTGAGGGAGCGATTCTGCCGATGGGTGAGCCGCTCAATTTGATCGGCTAAATAATCCTTTTCTTGCTGATGAACCAGAGAATTTAACTCAGACCCGCGCTGGTTGCACGGCTGATTCGACTTCTCGATCAGGCGACAGTCACTGCTCAAGGACTCGCTGTTTATAAAGAAAGAAGTTAACCAATTATTAATCCTGGGGTCTCTAGATAAAATACTTGTTGATTGTATCAAACAGCATAGGTCATTTTGAGTTGCTAACATTTTCCTTATTGATGCGATACCTTTAAAATACAATGCTTTGAGCAGCACTGGAATTTTAAGCGACAACGCATCAATCTCTCATAGCGAAAATACCGATCGACCTTCCTCGCGCGCGCCGCCCGAAAATGCGATCGGCAATTAGTCCCCCAGCGAGCGGGAAGGCCAAACTTCAGCTCAAATCTGAGTCAGGCGGCTCCGGTTTCGGCTCTGGCTGGACAGATTCTTCCCTTTGGCGTTTCAACTCTGCAACTTTTTCTTGAGCTACATCTCTGACTTCGAGAGCTTTATCTTGGAATTTTTCCGCCAGACTTTGAGCGCCCCGCTTCACACCGGCCACATTTTTGAGAGTTCTGTCGAAATCTTCGTGTAAAAACTCTGCTACCAGACCGACTTTTTTGTGCAGTCCCTCCGAGTACTGCACTGGCTCCGATACAGCAGCTTCAGAGACGATCGCCCGCTTGCTGCCAATGGTCGAAATAGCTGCCACAGGTAACAAGTAAATGTCGTCTAAAACACCGCGCCAGCCGCTCGATTTAAATAGGTAGTGGGTGACTGAACCCGTGCGGACATCAAAAAGGTAGTCAACCACTGCACCTGCCTGATTCCCAGCGTCCGTGAGCACCTCAAGCCCGATCGGACAAACAGCTTGTTCCGGCTGATGCAATTCCGGCAGTTCCGGGTTAATGGTGACAAAAACATTTTCCCCCACCGTATCAACTTGTGCCCAAGCGAACCAAGTTTTTTTGCTACCCAAAAGGCCCGACTTGCAAGTAAAGCCGATCGCCCGCTGGGAGTGAGCATCGAGCCAAACCCGATCTACCCTGCCGACCTCTTCCGCCGTTCTGCGGTCGATGGTGCGGCGGCCCTGCAGTTCGCTGCGCCTAACAATCTGTGGTGATGTACTCATAAATAAACTCCTGAGTGCCGCCTTTGAAAAATGTCGATCGTCCAAAGAAGCCGATTTAATATTCTTCTTCCGAATAATGGCGATTATTATCTGCCTGGGTTAACTCCTCCTCTTCCCTGGAATTGCCAACTTCTTTGTGGTCGGGAACAGGAATCGTGCTAATGTGCACGCCGCCCGAGGGAGCGTGAATTTCCTTAGCTTCCCTAGGCTTGACGCTAATTTGTCCTAACTGGACTGAGGACTGATTCGGGCCTACGTTGATTTGAATTTTCGGCCCAGAGCGAGCCAAGTGAACGATCAGACCGTCCACAATGGGAACCTTAGCGATCGGCTTACCATCGAGGTAAGTGCCGTTGGTACCTAAATTGATCAGTTCCCAAGTTATGCCGCTGCGCCGCAATTCGATGTGGCGACGAGAAACCACAGCGCTAAAAAGAACGACGTGGTTTTCGGTCGAACGCCCGATCCGGACGACCTGCTCGTCTTCAAAGATCCAACTGCGGACGGGTATAGACTGGAGTGGATGTAGCAAGGTCAGCTTAATCACATTGGCTGCATTGAGTTTTGGTAGAGCGCCTCAAGATGCGATTTTAGATTTTAGACTTTCGATCGCCCAATCCAAACTCGCTCTAAGAGATTTGAAATAAAAACGTAACCAGGTCTCCTTTGCCCAGAGAGATGCGGTCTCCCGGTCGCAACCGGTGGCGGTTTCCCTTGGGTAGCGGAGTATTGTTGACGTAAGTGCCGTTGGAACTGCCTACATCTTCTAGGTAGCAAGCATCTCCCTCCACCCGGAGATTTGCGTGTACCCGAGAAACTATCTCAGAATTAGCAAATCCCGAAACATCAATATCCGGGGGCACTAAATCATTTGGCTTGCCTATGTGAACCACAGCCAGACTGTGAGGCAATTCCATCGGGGTATTTGTCTGAACGTGTAGCAGGCGCGCCGACTGCTGTTGCAGTTGAGTTTTAGCTACACCTGCTGGCTGTAGGCCCGGAACCGGAGGAGAGATAGTTACTGGTGTTGCCACCGATTCAGTTGTAACAGGAACCGAGGGCAAAGGCGGGGGATCTGGAATCGTCGGAATGCTGGCAGGAGTTTTTTCCAAGTTAAGCCCCTTATTCAGGGTAACTAGAGGTTCCATTGCCATCAGGGGATCGGGTGGCACTAAATCCGGCGCCGGTGAGGATACCACTGTCGGGCCTACAGGCGAGGGGGACGGTACTGTCACCTCAACTTCTGGAACTATGGAACCCGGACGCAAATTAAAGCCACACTGACCGCAAAATGCTGCATCTGTCTGAACTGCTGCACCGCAGTTCGAGCAACTTGCGGTAACAGGTAAAGGCGTGTAGCAAGCCTCACACTGGCTGGCCCCGTCGGGGTTCTGGTGATTGCAATTGGGACAGACAATCATCGATTTCTCCTTGCTATCGGCCAGATTTTCAAATCAGCCTCATAAAAATACTCGTGTATATGGTCAAATTTTAACTTTAACCGCCACAATTCTTATATTGCTTCTAATACTAGCAACTGAGCTGACGCCGTGACGTTAGCTGTGATGGGCAAGATTGAGTTAGTGATAATGCTGACTGTGTTGGCACGCTTGCGGCTCTGTCGGCTATTTTACTGCTTCGCCAGCCGCCGCATCGAGGAGCCACCAAAGTTCACCCTCTGGTTCAATGAGTCTGGCTGGATAGGTCATTTCGTCGGCTGCAGGGGCAAAAATTTGAGCTAGGGCGGGTTGTTTGCTGGCTCCTGCGACCATGAAGATGACGCACCGGGCCCGGTTGATTAAGGGGACTGTAAAGGTAATGCGGGGTTGACCGTCTTTGTTGCCGACAGTTACTAGGGCGTCGCGGACTTGCAAAGCTGCTGTGCCGGGAAATAGAGAGGCTGTGTGGGCGTCGTCTCCTATGCCCAATAAAATGATGTCGAAGGCAGGAAACTCGCCGTCGGATACTTTGAAGAACTGCTGCAATTCAGTTTGGTGCGCCGCAGCGTCGGCTGCGGGGTCGCCGGCGCTTGTGGGCATGGGGTGGATGTTGCTGGCGGGGATATTCACTCGATCGAGCCATGCGAGCCGCGCCATTTTTTGATTGCTGTCTGGGTGTTCTGGGGGAACGTAGCGTTCGTCGCCCCAGAAAACGTGAATTTTTTCCCAAGACAGGTCTTCGCCCGATAGCGCTCTGTAGAGCGGTTCTGGTGTACTTCCGCCCGCTGCGGCGATCGTACAAAGTCCGCGTTCTGCTATGGCTTCTGAGATTTTCGACAGCACAATCTCGAGGGATCGATCTATTAGTTGTTCCCGATTTGCTAATACTTCAACTACTTTTTTCATTAATTTCCTCTCAACTTTCCTTGGGTGTTATTCTCAGCAATTGCCAATTTTACCTTGACATTTTGGTTTGAGGTCGATCTGCTGACAGACCCGGCAGGCCAGGCACAGCACCCCATAATATTTTATCATCTTATGCCCCTTGATTTAAGGAAAGCAAGACATATTTCTACCAGTGCTTTATTGATTTTCATCGGTTGCATTGAGCTTTCGCAACTTTCAATCAAAAGTTCGATCGTACTCGGAGCATCTATGCAGAAAGTAAAAAACGTTTTTTGGGAGTCCGATCCGTCCCGCACAGCAAAATCTATAAATATAGCCAGCCGGACGATCGCACACCGACAGTAAAAGCCAAACCGAGATGCTCCCGATCGCACTTACCCCCGCATAGCAAAAATAATCAAGATTGATGTGGTAGACTAGGAAAAATAGTTTTAAATCCGCACGCTCGGAAGGAAGCAAAACTATGTCAATTTTTAAGCGATTTCCTACATCTGTCCGCTATCTAATAGCGCGGTTGCGCCACTGGACGCAACCCGCCGTTTGGGCTCCCTTAGCCGTGCTGTGTGCGGGCGGGTTATTTATCTGGGAGGTCTCTGTAAATCCAGAAAGGTTGAGTATAGATGGCGAAGAAGAACCAGCCTCAAACACTCCAGCTTCGCTATCGGGACTATCTGCTGAAGATACCGCCATTGCGGCTGAAATCGACAGCTCACCAGTGCTAGTCAATCAGTTTAATGGCTCTACTGCTTCTGAACTGAACTTGTTAAATTCATCAGTAGTAAAAAGCAAAGGTTTATTCGACGAACTTCGAGATCGGGACTTAGAAACTCCTCAGCCATCTTTAGCCTCCAAGCGGGTAGGAAGCAGCGGATTTTTATCCTTGTCAAATTTAGCAAATTCTGCTGTCGAGGCCGGAAACAATAACCCCCAAAATTCCACCTTGCCAAGTTCAAATGCAACATCAGCGTTGAGTTTATCTAGCAGCGGGAGACTAACTTCCGGGATCAAAACGATCAAACCTGAGTCTGGGGGTACAGCGACAGCAACTTTATCGCAGGCGTCGAGTGAGGCTAATTCAGATAAACAAAACGAAAATTCTCTGCCTTTGAGTCCGCTGCAAGCAGCTATGAAAAAATACGTCGTTGCTAACACTTCGCCAACGGCGGCTTCGGCTGAAAAAACAGCAGACTCGGCTAAATTGCTCGATCGACCGGCTTCCGATCCGGCGGCAGGAAATGCGACAAATTTGCTCCCAACGACCGCTACAGCTCAAAGTGGAGCCAATCCAGTGAATGTTCCCACAGCACTTCTCCCACTTGTTGCTCCGACAAATACTGTGAGCAAGGAATCTCAAGAATTCTTACAACCGACAGCTGCAGTCCCTGAATCATTAGCGGGGTTAACTTCCCGAGTACCGAGCCTTCCCGAAATTAATGCAGGGGCTGCAACGGTGGCTTTGCCGAAAAATCCCTACCAAACTAATTTATCTGGCTCAGGCTTCGCACCTGAAGTTCAACCTGTGGCACTTCCAGTAGCCATACCTTCGCCAATACCTCTACTTCCAAATGTCGGCCCATCTCCTTTTCCGAGTGGGATTGGAGGAAGCAAGATAATTAGCCCTCAATTCTCTCCCAATTCAGCGAATTCTCAATTTCAAACACCTCCACCGAGTCTGCTTAATTTGCCACAGCAGCCTAACTTTGGAGTTGTTCCCCAAAATACAAATCAGGGCGTGCAGCCCATTCAACCTGAAACTTTTGCTACACCCCGCTCCCTGGCTCCGGGACGCTATATTGGTGGTGGCGAAATCAATACTTTTTCTAATCCTTAAATGAAGGAACTTCGGCCACGAAAACGATATTATCAATTCCCAATACTTAGGCTACGCGATTCCTGCCCTTGGACTTCGGTTCTCCTCAGCTTAGTCGAAGGCAAGGGAGCCAAAGGCAGTGTAAGGGCAGTAGAAGGGCAGTACCAGTTCCGAATTACCCATTCCCAATGTTATTGGTAAAACTTACCTAGCGGCGGCCCGCACCAACAACAATCCCCCGATTCCCAAGCCAAACATAATCGGCAGCCAAGCCGATAGAATCGGTGTCAAAACAGCTTTCACGCCCATAGAACTGGTGATGAAAGAAAATACATAGTAAGTAAAAATCACAACTACGCTAATACCAAAACTCGTTCCTCGCCCGGAGCGGCGCGGTTGAGTTCCCAAAGCTGCTCCCACTAAACCGAATACCATGCACACGAAAGGAAAAGCATATTTTTCTTGAATTCGGACCTTTAATTTGCGAATTTGCGGTTCGTCGCCACTGTTTTTAAGGATATCCAAACGCTCTAAGGCTTGGGCAATGTTCATTTCCTTGAAATCCCGCGCTCTAGCCGCTAAATCTAAGGGCGTGCGGGGCAGTTGCAACTGCTGGTGTTGAAATCTAACTATATTGCGGTAAGAGCCGTCAGGAGCAACTATATAAGCGGTTCCGTTGAAAAAATCCCAGGTATTTTCTGAGGGATTCCAAGTAGCTGATTCTGAAGAAACGATTTGATTGAGGCCTGGGGTGGAGCGATCGATAATTGTTAAACCTTTCATTTGCTGGCCGTCAAATTGTTCTGCATAAAAAAAGCGGGCCAGGATTTCGTCGCCGCCTTTTTCAGGTTTGCGAAATTCTGTGTAGATAATATTTCTATCTTGAAATGTCGGTTTTTCTCGCTTCAGGGCTCTGTCTAAAGTCACAGTAGCTCTGTAGCTGGCGGCGGGTACAACTAACTCTTGCAAAGCAAAAGTGAAGCCTGCAACAATTAAACTCATGATCACAGCAGGCAGTATCAATCGGTATACGCTGACTCCGCAACTGCGGAGGGCTATGAGTTCGCTGTCGCTGGACATTCGGCTGTAGGCCATTAAGGTTGCTAGCAGCATCGACATCGGGAAAGCCAATACTACGAAGTAGGGAATTTGCAGGAGAAAAATTTCTATGGCTGCGCTGTAGGGGAGGCCGGATTCTGCTACTCTGCGGACTAATTCAAATAAAGCTCCAACTGTGACGGCGACGGATGTAAAGAGTCCGACGCCAAAGAGAAATGGCCCGATTAGTTCTTTGGTAATGTACCAGTCCATTACTGAAATTCTCGGCAGCCAGTTGATGGGATTCAAAGAATTGGATATTGCTATTTTCATAGTTTGGGCTTTTTGCAGTTTGCTCCTCAATCTAACATCTCAAATCTAAAATTATGGCTTGGGGAATGCCTTCAAAAGACTATCGCACGAAGTTGTCACCTAAGTAATACTGTCGCACTAAAGGATTGCTGTAGAGTTCTTCTTCAGCCCCGGAGGCTAAAATTTGACCATCTCGCATGATGTAGGCTCGATCGGTAATTTCGAGGGTTTCTCGGACGTTGTGATCGGTGATGAGGATGCCGATTTTACGATCGCGCAATTTAGCAATAATGGTTTGAATTTCGTCTACGGCGATCGGATCGACGCCTGCAAACGGTTCGTCTAAAAATAGGAACATCGGCCCGTCTCGCCCTGCGGCTAATGCTCTGGCCAGTTCAGTCCGCCGCCTTTCTCCCCCCGATATTTGAATTCCCAAACTGGATGCTATTTTTTCTAAGCGAAATTCTTGCAATAGAAAATCGACTCGCTCGCGCCATTCCCAGCGCGGCACTTGAGTTTGTTCTAGGACTAACAAAATGTTGTCGCGCACGCTCATGTTGCGGAAAATGCTTGCTTCTTGAGCGAGATAGCCAATTCCCAAATGCGCTCGCTGGTGCATCGCCAATTTAGTGATGTCTAAATCGTTTAGCCAAACGGTGCCTTGATTGGGTTTTTCTAATCCGGTTGCTATGTAAAATGTTGTGGTTTTGCCGGCACCGTTGGGGCCGAGTAATCCTACGATTTCTCCTTGGGCTACCGACAGGTTGACGCGACTAACTACATTGCGTTTTCCGTAGGATTTGTGAATATTTTCGAGTACAATTTTCATTTTCGCTCCCGGCAAGCTCTACAAGCTAAATTTCAGACTGCTGCTGTGTGCGATCGAGTCTCTAATTTAAATTGTACCTTTACAAGTTTGTGAGTTTTATAAAGACGAAATTTCGCATCTATCCCAAGTAGTATGTTTTGGCTGAGGCGAAATTTCGCTGCTGCAAGCCACTGTTACCGGGGGGCTGTAGTTGGACGTGGGGAGCCAACTGTATTTTGGGCTGCCGCATCTTGTTCCGGGGCAACCAGATAAACAGATTCTACCTGTCCTGGGTTGTCTGGCAGGGCAATAAACCGCCCTTCGTCGATGAGGTATGTTATGGTTTCGCCGCGCAGGCTGTTGCCCTGCTGCAATACGTAAACATCTCCGCTGAGAATGATCCGGCGCTCGCGGCTGAAGTATTGAGCTTGAGCTGCGGTTGCTTGTATTTGGCGGGCTGGATAGTTGATTTGGACGTTGCCGCGGGCAGTTACGATGCCGGTTTTGGAGTCGGCTTCTTGAATGTCCGATCGCACGCTGAGAGTACGGGGCGGCCCGGCTTGCGGGTAGGTGGGAGAGGCGATCGCGCCTGCCAGAGTCAGGGGCAACAGCAGCGATAATCCTTTGAATATGCGGGAATTGAGCAGTTTAGCGGAGGGCATCATAAGCTTGGAGCCTCAATATTTGTGAAATTACTGAAGGGCATTATATCCAGTTAGATATTTTATCTTAACGGCCAGAAAGATTCCCGTGAGGTCGATCGATTGACCCGATAGTCTCAACCAATTATCCTAGCAAGACAACAGCACTTTCTCCGGCTGTTTGGATGATTTGCTGGAGAAAGCAAGTTTTTTGACGGTTTCCCCGATCGGGAAGTTTCGCACAACCTCGATACTATTTGGGTGGATTAGGCTTTTTCCTCATATTAGAGTTTGCAGAGCGATCGGAAACTTCAGCAGTTTCTACCTCAGACGTAGTAGATACTTCCTCATTAATTAATTCCTCATGCCCATCCTTAAGAGACTTATCCATTTTAGTATCCTCAAGCACTTCTTCTGAAATATTTGACTCCTCTGCTTGAGCCTCGACCGTTTTTTCTTGACTCGCTAAAAGCCCTGCATACTTGATTCTCTCTAAACCCTTTTTAAATCCAGTGTAATCCTCGATAGCTTTACTCATTTCGACATCAAGCCTGTAGTCACGACGCAAATTTTGGATCGCATTCTGAATTGCTTCGATTTCCTTAGTTGACTCATTTGCTCTATTGCTTTCTATAATGCCCTCGATCTCCTCAAGCAGAATAACACCATGCTCACGCCTTGCAGAAATGGGATGACGTGCAATAAAATCCTTTTTTGAACGCTCGATTTTTTGTGAAAGCATTTCTTTGATCAATTTCTGTTGAGCATTACGTTGCATAAAGTTCAATCTTTTAAACAAAATTTTAAAGTTATTCTCAAAATTTTGTAATGCCTTAGATTGCTCCTCACCTAACTCAACTCCTTTCTGTGACCACTGATTTACAACTTCAATAACATTCCTAGCAAAGCCAGCTTTACTAATGACAAACTCCTGCGAAAAAGATTCTGAAATGCTTGCTTGTATGGCATCAAGAATAGTCCGATTATCAATCTTACTTAAAATTAAATCTTCAGTTAAAAAAGCAACTTCTGTTTCACCCACTTGTAGAAATTCCTGTAAACATAGCTTCGTTGCTTGTATGCAGATTGGCAAGGGAATAATATCTTCTATCTCAAGTTCTTCGGTTGCATTATCAGCCCCCAAAGAGAACTCTTCTTTAAGATCGCCAAGCTGAAGAATAAATTGCTCTTTAATCAAAGGTTTTTTATGTTGTTTTCCTTTACCTAATAATTGCTTTTTAGCATCATTTCCAGCCTTGTCACTGTCCAATAAAACGATAACTGCTATTTGCTCAGCGTGTTTACCACAAGCTAGATAGACCATGTAGGGAATTTGGCTAGCTCCCTCTGAGTTAACAATGGTTATGTAGTTTAGATCTAAAGTTTCTATTTCTAAACTAGATACACCAATAGCTCGAAGGTATCTTGCAGCCCCAGCAATAATAATTTGCTCGCAAATGCCTTCTACCATTAAATTGCAATTGCCAATAAAAACTGATTCGCCAATAAGAGTACCTATCGAAGACCTTAGAGGTTCATAACGGTTTCTGACAAAATCCTTAACTACTCGTGTTCCCTCATCTTCATTTCCCTTCTGTAAAACTCGAATACGATCAGTATGATTCTTATCAATTAAAAAAGGAGAGTGAGTCACGTAAACTACCTGAATTGGTTGAGTTAAATGTGAACCTGGTTCTGGATTTGCAAAAAGATCAAATACTTTAAGTAAATCTTGTTGCGCTTGACTTGATAGATAAGCATCTGGTTCATCCATCAACAGTACCTCAGTTTTAGTGTGATGGGGATCATGAGATCGATATTCAATATAATAGCTAAGAAAGAATCGTAATCCTTGACTCCTTTCATCAAAGGAATATTCAGTTCCTGTCCTATCAGTTATGGTAAAAACTAAGTCATAGTCTCTTGCCACTACTTTTAGAGAAAAATTACGATCTTGAACCCAATAGTTGGGAAAGTTTAAATCAATGGCTAATTGGCGGTTAATCTTCTCAATGATTCCATTGGCAAAACCCTGCATTCCATTTTGAATAGCCTCCGCCAGATCAAGTAAAGCCTTGGTATCAACTTCAGCAATTTTGCAAATCAATTTGTAAGCTAGATGGAATTCTTTATTTCTTTTTTCTTGAGCTATATTGACTCCCTCAAGTGCTGAAATAATTAAATTAAATAATGTAATTCCTTTCTCGTTTTGTTCGGCACTAATAAGGTTAATTGGATTAATTAATTCTGGATGATTACTAATAGTTTCAAGTGTCTCTACTATTTTGTTTCTTTGATCTCTATCTAAAAGCTCAAATTTTCTACTGCCGGAATAATCATCTTGAGCCAACTCAACTAATTTTTTGATAGGAACGCTTGAGGGAAGAGCAATATTAGACTCTATCCTAAATGGTTTAGGAAGTAATTCTTGTAACTTTATAACCTGATTTTTCCCAAGTTTGTATGGTCTGTAATCTCCCTTTTCAGGCAAATATAACGTTAAATTGTCAACATTATTAAGGAAGATTAAAAATCTCTCTAACCTCAATTTATCAGGAATTTCTATAATTTCTCTTAAACTTACCTGTTCAGACTTAGAAAGACCCGACCATTCAGAACCAAAGTCAGGGTATTTTAATTCGTTCTTTTTAACCGTAAAAAGTGGAGAATAGCGGCAGAAATCGCTGCGCTCGATATTTTTGACAAATAAAGCCTTCTCAATGGCACTTAACAAGTGAGATTTGCCAGATTCGTTCGCGCCAACAATTGTTGTAATTTTGGGTTCTATGGGAACTTCAATATATGGGTAAAAAGCATCCTTTATCAGCTCCCAAGGTTTAGGCTTCACCTTGTCATTATTTTTTCTGAGGAAGTCGTCATTGAATGATTTATAGAAGCGAATGAAAACTTTTTTGAGAAGCATATTGTTAGAGTCGATGGTACCATTGTATTTTTTTTTCCTCAGTTTGATCATCGGCTTAATACCGTGACTCAGAGGATTCAACTGCAAATTTGTTACTATTATACACTAATATACCTCTATATCTAAATTTGTTCTACTTTAATAATTCGCGGCAATTGCAAACCTGCAACTTCTGCACCTGTTAATAAAGGTACAAATTCAGCAACTTTTTCCGGGCCAGCTTGTTGCAAAGCGCTCAAAAGTTTAGCACTTTGTCCGAGCAAGTCTTCAACAGCAATTCCAGCATAACTAGGCTGATAATAACTGAGCCGATTTATTCCTTCTCCCAGCAATATGACTGCACCGCGCCAGTTTTGATTTCCTAAGTGATAAAGCGCGACCGCAATTTGCAAGATTCCCTGATAAAACCTTTTTTCCGGCTCGCAGGCTTCCATCCACAAAGCCTCTAAAGTATCGTGACAAGCGTAAAATTCTTGGCTGTTAAACTGTTCAATGCCTTGCCAAAACTCGATCGGGATTTCCTCTGTCATTCGATTGGGGATTGGGGATTTTCGATGGCGGATATATGTTTGAGTAGGCGGCGATCGGTTGTTTTTTAATAGCTAAGTCTTAAAAATAGGAAAACTTCCGAATTGTTTTCAAAACTACTGCCATTTCACGACCGCCTACTTAACCAATTACATAGTATCTCTGACAGCTTGAATCTGATCCATTCCTATTTCCTGATTAGTTCCCGCAAAATCGTTGTCTGGCGTCAGAAATAACATACAGTGACACTCTTTCCGCTCGCGCATGGGAATGCAGGGACAGTTCCAGTAGGCGGCTTTTACTTCGGCTTCTTTATCTTCGTAATGGCGACAAGGGCATAAGGGAGCGCCTAGTTCATCCTTGTGTTTTGCTAGTCCTTCTATCACGACAGCAGTGACGGAAGGTTCGGAACAAAAGTAAGTTCCCGTGCGCTTGGCGTAGGTTTCGGAGAAATTCTTCATTGCCTCCAAAGTTTTTTCGTTGGATAGTTTAGATTTTTCTGTTGTGTTCATAGTTTAGGATCGGAGTTGAGGATGCTACGAGCTTTTGACAATTGTAGCGCAGAATGTGATTTTAAACACTGGTATATTTCTGTTTAGTTACAAGGAAGAAAACCTTGACAAAGATTGAGTTTTAGGTTGTTGGTTTTTTAGTGGTTTTTGTCTATCCCGGAGGGTGCGGGAAACTGGCGGCAGAGCGAGTTTTTGAAGCTACCAAAAGATTTGGGCGATCGATCGCCCTCAACAATCATCCCCCAAAGGGGATAAAAATCGGCTAAGATAGCGCGGCGCTCTTTCTGTGACGGTTATAGGCACGGCATCTGATGGCAACTTCCCCGAACCGCACCGGCACCCGCGATCGAAAATCTCCTCCGTCTGGGCTGATTTGGCCGGCTGACACCGAGTTAGTCGGATTAGTGTTTGAATTGACTCCCCGCGCTGCTGGCTATCTGTACGCGCAGTATGCTATAGGTTTGCACGCTTGGTTTTTAGCTCAAGTGCAGCAAACTGACCCGGATTTATCGAAACTTTTGCACGATGAACAGTCAGAAAAAGCCTTTACTATTTCGGGATTGGAAGGTGATTTGCTCCCTGGTGGCAAAGAATTTCAGCTTTTGGGCGATCGAATTTATCGCTGGTACGTAACAGGACTTTCAAAGCCAGTAGTGCAGTGGCTGAGTCAGTGGCTGCAAAATTTGCCCGAAGAGATAGATTTACGAAATGCTCCGCTGCTAATTCGCTCTTGGGATATTGCTTTTGCTCCCACAAGTTACCAGCAATTACTAACAGCAGAAATCCCATTATCCCACAACATAAAGCTTAGTTTTGTGACTCCTACAACCTTTCGCAGCAAAGGCCATCTTTTTCCTTTGCCAGTTCCCGAAAATGTTTTTCACAGCTATTTGCGCCGCTGGAATAACTTTTCGGGGGTAAATTTTGACCAAACAGAATTTTTGAATTGGATTGATGAAAATGCAATTATTAGTCGCCACAAATTGGAGTCGCAAAAGGTAGTGGCGGGCAAAAAAGGTATGGTAACGGGGTTCACTGGGGCTGTGGAATTTGGTCTAGGGCGATCGGCTCACAATCGTCCTGATTTTGTACAATTATTTTATGCTTTGGGGCGGTTAGCGCCTTACTGCGGCACTGGCCACAAAACAACTTTTGGATTAGGACAAACGCGAGCAGAATGGTTGACAGAAGCCCTACCTGAAGTGTCAATACAAAGCGTCTTGGGGGCGCGAATAGAGGAATTGACAAAGAAGTTTATGGCACTGAGAAAGCGTAAAGGTGGAAGTCGCGCTGCTGAGATTGCGGAAACTTGGGCGACGATTTTGGCGCGCCGGGAATTGGGGGAATCTTTGTTTGATATTGCTGCTGATTTAGAAATGCCTTATGAAACTGTGAAAACTTACGTGAAGTTGGCAAGAAGGGCTTTGAAAGTGGAGGATTAGAGGGCATTGGGCATTGGGCATTGGGCATTGGGCATTGGGCATTGGGAATGACTGATGACTGATGACTAATTACTGATGACTGATGACTGCTCACTAATGACTCTTAGTAAATAGATATATGTCGTCTCGCTGATATTTGAGTTGAAATTGAGGGTTGTTTTTTAGTTTAGTTATGAGGTTTTCCACAAAAGCTCGATCGCTCATCCAGCCAGGATATCTGAGGTTGAGCAATACATAATCAAATTCTGCCAGATTTGCAGGCGGCGCCTGAGCATGAGTTAATTTTACTACAGGGCGGTGCGCTAAGTGCGGAGCAATCTGAGCAGTTGTTAAAACACTGCCTTTGGTTTCAACAAGAGAAATTGCTTCTCTGGTAGCGGGCCAAGTGTCGAACCCATTTAAATAAATAGTCCAAAAATAGCCGTATTTCGCTAAAGCTAAGAAAGCAATCAACGACCAAATTACAATGACTCTAGGCAATGGATAATTACGAATTGGCAATCTATCAAATATTGTCTTTCCCTTTTGCTGATTGCTAGCTGCTAAACTGGAAATTACGGCAACCAATAAAAACGGCAATATCGGCACAGAATATTGATGAATTAAATCTCGCTGAGCGGGGATATCGGAAAGAATATTCATCGCCAACATTGGCACAGCACTAATTAAAGATGACAGATGACGCGGGGACAGCCACCAAATTAGAGGTAATAGCAATAACGCTAAATATTCAAAAGTTTCTAAAGAAAACAAACGCCCTAAAACTAGATTTGGTTTCACTATTAAATTAATAGCTATTTCCAAAACCGAGTTTCCCAAATATTGATATCGCCCGATTCCCGCGTGTTCTCTTCCCTGATTAAAATACGGTATAACTGCCTGAGTAACTACCAGGAACCAACCCGCGCCTAGAAAGAGAGCTATGAGTCCACAATTGCGTTTTTTGTCAAAACACAACAGCCACAAACCCATCGCAGCCACAGTTAAAGATAGCACGGCTTTGCAGCTCAAAACTAATACAATAGCAGCACAAAACCACAAAGTTTTATTCAGTCTCGCGGCTAAGATTGCTGCTAGCAGTGCTGGTAAAGCAATGACTTCTGGGTGGAAGTCGAAGAGATTGACATTAAATACTGCGGGATAAAGCAGATATACGGCTGAAATTGCAATTGCTTTTCGTTCGTTTAATCCCGCTTGACGTGCCAAACTCCAACTCGGCCAAGCGCCTAAAGCTAGGGAAACAGCTTGCACTAAAAAAAGCCAGTGAACATCTGGATATATTTTGTACAGTAAAGCTAGTGGATAAAAAATAAAAGCGGCGTGATCGCCCCAAATATTTATTGCCATTAAAGAGGAAAATGGCGTTTGATTTTGGGAGATTAAATAAATTGCTTGGTCAAAAATTGCTAAGTCGAATGCAGTTGACTGAAACAAAGCGTGCCGCGCGCTGCTGGCGGCAAATAAGACTATCGTTGTCACGACAATCATTAAAAATACTGGATGAGATTTTAGGGATTTGAAAGTTAGCATTTTATTGGTTTAATCAGCCCTTCGTTTAAATAGCAGGACTTCGTTTTTTTGATAAGTTAATTTAAAATCGGGAGAAGTGTTAAGTTTATTTGCTAAAGTAGCACCAAGTTTTTCAGTATCAGGCCAGGGATGGCGCAGGTTTAATAATATGTATTGAAATTCAGCTAAATTTGTTTGGGGCGAAATTTGTGACAGCAATTTTACTATGGGGCGGTGGGTAAAGTGAGGGGCAAGTCTATTATCTGTTAAAATACTGCTTTGGGGTTGAACTTGTGCGACTGCTTCGCGTGTAGCTTGCCAGGTATCTAGTCTATTTAGGTACAGATAAAAATCTTTATATTCGCCCACACATAGGAAAATTAGTAATGACCAAATTATCATGATTTTCGGCAATTGAATTCCCTGCCAAAGTTGAGAAATTCGGAAGTTTTTAAAGTGTGGGATATTGACCCATGTTAAAAACTGTTGCTTATTTGTTTTATCCTTTTCCTTGTTGCCTTTTATTTCTTCCCTGTTCCTGGTTTCTTCCTTCGCGATTATTGCTAAAAATAAAAATGGAATTACAGGCATTGAATACTGATAGGCTAAGCTGCGTTGAAATGACAAGTCAGAGAGGATATTGATCAGCAGGGTAGGGATGGCAGGAATTAGCGCTGTTAAATATTTTAGGCGTAGTTTGCCGGAAAATGGCAAGAGCAGCCAAATCACAGGTAACGTGAGGAGAAATAAATAGTTGAATGTATCAAAAGAAAAGATTTTTCCTAATACTAACTGTGGTTTTAATATGAGATTGATGATGATTTCTAGTACGGATTTGCCTAAATAGCTGTAGCGCCCGACTCCAGCGACTTCGCTGCCACTAAAGAAGGGGATTATTTTCTGGGTAGCTATCAAAAACCAAGCTGCACCGAGCAAAAGTGCGATCGCCCCGCACCGTTGCTTTTTTTCGCAAAAAAACAGCCAGAAACCCATAGCAACAACGGTTAGGGACAAAACCGCCTTGCAACTGAGAACTAACACAATAGCGGTACAAAACCACACAATTTTATTTAAACGCGCCGCCAAAATTGCTGCCAAAAGTGCGGGTAAAGCGATTACTTCCGGGTGAAAATCAAATAAATTGATGTTAAATACCACCGGATAGAGTAAATAAATCAATGCGATCGCACGGGATTGTTCTTGATTCAAACCTGCCAAACGCGCTAAACTCCACGTAGGCCAAGCCCCCAAGGATAAAGCAACTGCTTGTACCAACAGCAGCCAATGCACATCCGGGTAGATTTTGTACAGCAAAGCTAGCGGATAATAAATTACCGCTGCGTGATCGCCCAAAATATGTATCCCCATTAAAGAAGAAAAAGGCGTTTGGTTTTGGCTGATCAAGTAAATTGCTTGGTCAAAAATTCCCAAATCGAAAGCAGTTGATTGGAATAAAGCGTGGCGTAAACTGCTACACAAAAAGAAAATTGCCGCAGCAGTAGCGATCGCCCAAACCAAACTCGACGGTAGCTGCGATCGACCTTCCTCTATATTTTCGGCGATCGAGACACTGATGTCCTCACGGTCATCAGCAAAATTTTCCCTATTCTGCATGAAATCTGGCACTAGGTGGTCACTCAAAATATGATTCCATCGAATGTGCTTTCCACGCAATAGTTAACCACTAATTTTTATCCCCGCAATCGTAATATTAGAATAATCCACAAAACATTAAACAATTGTGAAAGCAATAACTCTTCTCGGCTCCACAGGCTCCATCGGCACTCAGACTCTGGATATTGTAGCTCAATACCCCGATCAATTTCGGATTGTCGGGTTAACCGCCGGACGAAATGTAACGTTGCTGGCCCAGCAAATTCGCCAGTTTAGACCGGAAATTGTCGCGATTTGCGACGAAGATCAATTACAGGAATTGAAAGAGGCGATCGCAGATCTCGACCCTCAACCTATTTTACTTGCTGGCGAGTCAGGCGTTGTCGAAGTGGCCCAATACGGCGACGCTCAAGCCGTCGTCACGGGAATAGTTGGCTGCGCCGGTTTGTTGCCAACAATTGCGGCTATCAAAGCAGGCAAAGATATTGCCTTAGCCAATAAAGAAACATTAATCGCAGGGGGCCCTGTTGTCAACCCCTTAATCGAAAAATACGGCGTTAAAATATTACCGGCTGACTCGGAACATTCGGCAATTTTTCAGTGCCTCCAAGGTGTTATGGTTGGCGGGTTGCGACGAATTATTCTCACTGCTTCGGGAGGCTCTTTTCGAGATTTGCCGATCGACCAATTAGCAGGAGTAACAGTAGCGGATGCTTTGAAACATCCGAATTGGTCGATGGGGCAGAAAATCACGATCGATTCTGCTACTTTGATGAATAAAGGATTAGAAGTAATTGAGGCTCATTACTTGTTCGGAATGGATTATGACGACATTGATATTGTCATCCATCCTCAGAGCATAATTCACTCGTTAATTGAGCTGCAAGATACCTCGGTTTTGGCGCAATTGGGATGGCCGGATATGCGATTGCCACTGCTTTATGCTTTGTCTTGGCCGGAGCGAATTCCTACCGATTGGGAACGGCTGGATTTGGTAAAAGCTGGAGATTTAACTTTCCGAGAACCCGACCACGAAAAGTATCCTTGTATGCAGTTGGCTTATGCGGCGGGACGTGCGGGTGGTTCGATGCCGGCGGTGCTGAATGCGGCAAACGAACAGGCTGTAGCGCTATTTTTGCAGGAGAAGATTCAGTTTTTGGATATTCCGAAGTTGATTGAGAAGGCGTGCGACAAACATCAAGCTGATAACTGTGAAAGTCCTGGTTTAGACGATATTTTGGCGGCGGATAGGTGGGCGCGGCAGGAAGTTTTGGCAGATAGTATGGAATTGGGCGATCGGATTCTTTCGGTTCGCTAATGGTATCAGCAGACTTGCACTTACTCACAAGCCCGCCGGGGAATAAATTCCCCGTCTCATAGAAGACAGTCGGTTTCAACCGACTGCCCAACCTTGATAAATATCCAGTCCTCTTGAGCGAGGACTTTAGCTATGAGACAGGGGTTTTTAACCCCTGGCGGACTATGCCAAAAAGTGCAAAATATCAGTTAAAACCAAATCAAAGTTTTGCCTTCTCATTCTTCAATCCCTTGATAAAATAGAGCTATGAGTCCCATCCCTACAAGCAACCGATGCAAACTGAAACCAAATCAACATTATTTGAACTGAATCAACTAATTGTCCCCCCCGGCAATAAAGTCCAGTTACAAAACGTTAGCTGGGAAATGTACGAAGCTATCCTAGACGAGTTAGGAGAAGGTTACGCACTGCGAGTTACTTATTACAAAGAAACATTGGAAATTAGGATGCCACTACCAAAACATGAAAGAGCTAAATCATTGATTGGATACCTTGTCAACGTTCTGCTGGAAGAACTTAATATTGATTGTGAAGTTTTAGGTTCCACTACCTTCAAAAGCAAAGATATGCAGATCGGCGTAGAACCTGATGATTGTTTCTATATTCAGAACCAAGCTGCTGTCAGAGGCAAGGATCGAATAGATTTAACAGTAGACCCGCCTCCCGATTTAGCGATCGAGATTGACAACTCCTCACAAACCGGTTTAAACAGCTATCAAGCTTTGAAAGTGCCGGAACTTTGGAGATATGACGGGCGAAGCCTGAAAATTTATCTGCTTCAAGAGGGCAAATATACTGAGTCCGATACTAGCCAAAATTTCCCTGACTTTCCCATTATTGATGTAATTCCCGAATATGTCGATCGCGCCAACACCCAAGGCAGAAGCCCGACAATCAGAGCATTTCGAGCTTGGGCAAAAGAACAACTACAAATCAAAGACTTGGTTGAGAGTGGGTTTTACTAACTCCCAACTTTCGCTGCCAAATCAGCCGCACTCATCTTTTCGTACATTTCAAAAGGTTGGTGAATCCAAGGATTGTCAGCCAAATAATCTACATAATAATCCGGCTTCGCCACAGAACAAGCCTTGTACCAAAGCACAGCAGTCCGAATTTCCTGAATATCTTCGCCGTAGCGACTCTTGAGCCAAGCGATACCTTGATCCAAACTAATTCCCGAATCCACCAAATCGTCAACCAGGAGAATGTGGCTGCCCAAATTATCGCCCACCATTGTCAAATCGCGGGCAAACTCGATCGCACCCCGGACATTTCCCTCCGCCCCACCATAGGACGACGCCGCTAAAATCGCCAGAGGTTTGTCGAAAATCCGCGACAGAGTATCCCCAACCCGCAGCCCTCCCCTCGCCAGACAGACAATTCGATCGAATTTCCACTGAGATTCCTCAATTTTTACAGCCAAATCCTCAATTTTCCGATGGTACTCAGGCCAAGAAACGTAAAGGTCACTCATTCCTAATATTATTGAAATATCAAAGGTATTATTAATTATTTTGGGGAAAATGACATGGATGCAGATGAACTTCTCAGACGGTATGCAGCCGGAGAACGGGTTTTTCACAAAGTAGACCTGAGCGGTGCCAATATGTCAAGGACAAATTTGCGCGATATTGACCTGAGTCACGCTAATTTAAAAGGTGCAAATTCGATCGGTCTAACCCTCTACAGAGCTAATCTGTATCAAGCAGATATCAGTCAAGCCAACCTCTCCCAAGGCAACCTCATGTCCGCTAATTTTGGCGACTGCGACGCGGTGGGAGCGAACTTGAGCGGAGCCATCTTGCGAAGTGTCGTCTTCAGCGGGGCAGATTTAACGGGGGCGAGTCTCAGGGGTGCAGACATGAGAGATGCAAACCTTCAGGGGGCAATTTTGATTCAAGTTTATGCAGTTAACGCTAACTTTCAAGGTGCAAACTTGACAGAAGTCAAGCTTTGCGGAATCAACCTGAGCAAAGCAAATTTAACCGATGCGAACTTAACACAAGCTGACCTCAGCCGTGCTAACCTAACTCAAGCAAATCTGAGTTGGGCTAATTTGACGGAAGCAAATCTGGAAAAAGCTGATTTGAAGGGAGCCGATTTGAGCGGAGCTAACTTGAGCTGTGCAAATCTCCATAAAGCAGATTTGAGCGGAGTTTCCCTTAAGGGAGCAAATCTCCGGGGAGCAAACTTGCATCAAGCTTCTTTGCGCGGGACTAATTTGGATGAAGCAAATCTGAGAGAGGCCATGATGCCTGACGGCACAATCTGTGACTAAATAAGCTGAGAAAATAGAAGTTAAAACCGCAGGGTGCCTGTGGCGCACCCTACATTTAGGCTAATGCCTGATTTTTTTAAGGGGATTTAATTCTGCCTTCAAGTGACAGTGCATTTAAAGAGTAGTGGCAAAAAATTTAGCACCGAGTTTAATCTACAACTTTCAGCCAGCCCCGGCGAACTGCGTGGAGCAAGCGGTTGATGGCTGTTTGATCTTCTTCGGTAAGACAGTCATTTAACAGCGCTGTCTTGAGCTGTTGTCGGTGAGTGGGAGTCAGCAGACCGGAGTGATATACCTGAAAGACTAGCTCTGCAATAGTAAATTGAGGTAACAGCGTTTGGGTTTTCATCATGTGTTTTTTCTTTGAACTCACTTTTGACAGTATTAACTAATTTTTCCAAAATTTATGTGATTCAACTACGGGAGTAAATGTGATCGATTGGCTCTTGATGAGTGATTTGTGTCAGCCGGACTTGGGGAGTGGATATTTCCTCGATAGCCCCGGCACTGGAAATACAAACCCCGTCCCCATTCCTCGCTTTTGGCAACTCCGAAATCTCTAGTTTTGGTTAAGAAACGGTGACAAATAAATTAAAATTTATCTATTAAGAGATTACTAATGACTGCTAGCTAAATCGCATGGCTTAATTCAAGGTACAACTTTTAGCCTGTTTAGAAACCCGCTTTTACCTACATTTACCTAGTTTCTTGGTGGGGTATTTGTTCGGTGGATATACTTAATAACCCGCCCAAAAACCGATACAAGTTTCCGACAGGAGCGGCCATCGGCCCCAAATTTTAGGCTCTTGTTCATGCTCCCAGATTCATCTGTGAAGTCAATCTAAAATCTAAAATCTAAAATCTAAAATCTAAAATCTAAAATCGACTGGCTGCTTAAAATCAAAAATCCCGGCTTCTTCAAGAAACCGGGTCGAGCTTTTCGATCGCAGTACAATTTTTTTTGGAGAGGGTTAATGGAGCGACCTGCTCACTTCAATCTTATTGTTGGGAAAGCTTGACAGGAGAGAAAGTAGAAATACTCATCTCAACTTCTTGTGTGAGGGGACTAATCAGAAATCCTGACCCATCCGCGGCGGATGGCGTGCCGCAGGCGGTTGACGGCATCTCTGGCGTCTTCGCTGAGAGCGCTTTGGCAGAGTTCGCGCAATCCGTGGCTTTCAGTGCGAGTCAGATTGCCTGAATTGGTGACTTGATAGAACAGTTCAGCGATCGCGCGATCAGATTTTAAAGTCAGAGCTTGCATGAAATCTCGTTGAACTCGACTATTATAATATCGAGGATTTGAGAAAAAAGTAGGGTGATTGCAGTCGGGTAAGCTGTGTGATCGTTCTTGGCTCGATTTGTGACCGAAGTCTGCCAGTATACGTGATTTAAATCACAGAAAACCACAGACATCGATCGCATAAGCTATAATTGGGGTGGTAGCCTCAAGGTTTGACAAAACCTCGAAAAGCGCTGAACGCAAGACCTTTACCACCTCGCGCCGCGCAGCAGGAGTAAGTCAGCTCAACATCGCAGGCTCTGGACTTGGATAGCTGTGAAACTTTGGCTTTTAGACACTTGCAGCTTGCAGCTCAGAGCATAAAGTTGCGATCGGCGAGCCACGGCCTGAGATACAATAATTATAAATACTTCTATCCCATCTATAGACAGGGAGGTAAAAAAATGATAATGATTAGCTACTTTTCGATTGCCTTAATCGTTTTTCTTGTTTGGTTCAAAAGTTTTTGGAATGATACTGCGACATCTAAAAAAGACGTGATATCTTGGATAGCCTTAATAATTGGCCCTCTGGTTTGGCCTGTTGTTCTGCCCCTATCCCTTTTGCAAATTACCAGCAAAAAGTCTGTCGTACAAACAGCTCAATGCGAGCAAGAATTATAATAAATTGTGGAAGTAACTGGCTTCAACACACTCGCTTATCTCTTCCTAAATTATTCGGCCTGCATCGCTCCTGGCAGCGAGTAATTTATCTTGTTTCATTGTAAAAAAAATGCAGCGAGAAGGTAGAATCACCTAAAAATTCTGAATCCTAAAACAGTATTTTTTTACAGCTATCAAATTCTGCCTTCTGCTTTTTTACCCCGCCCAAAAACGGCTACAAGTTTTCGACAGGAGTCGGCTGCTGCCCTAAAATTGAGGCTTTTCTTCAAGCTCTCCGATTCCTCTGTGGAATAAATCTCAAATCTCAAATCGTTCAACTGAGCGAGATTGACTCACCGCTCGCCGAAGGTCTCAGGCCGAAGTATCCAATCGACTGATGCCTAATTTTCTGTCACATCGTGAATTAATGGTGCGGATAAGTCAAAATTGTTCAGGCAAAATTGTCAGACTCAAATTATCGGACAGCGACCACAATTTTTTTACCCAAAAATTATTTACCACCTCAACCAAGCTCAAAATTAATATGCAATCTAACATGGCCTGTTGCTTGCAAAAATATAACTTAAGACATATTTTCGCCTGCCACTGACCAACTTAAGAATTTTCATGACTTCCGGCAACTGCGTACCATTAATCGAAGGTGGGAAAATCCTGGCTAGGTGTGGAAAAACAGCTAGGATCTTTGCCCTTTAAGCTTTTCCAGCTCCCTTTTTTCAAATCGTAGTAGCTTTAAACAGGAAATTGTAGAGTTCGTTTGCGCCCAAAATCCCTAACTCTTACCGCAGTTAGATAGACAATTCAAGGCAGAGACCGCAATATGAAATAGGCAACAAAAACTGTTTCACATCTCAAGTAGGACTTATTTTTGGTGATCGGGCATCCGGAGTGTATAACGCGAGCCAGCTAAGTTTTTAGAGGTACGATATGTTTGGGAACTTCTAAAAAAAAGTGCCGTCACGGTATCCAAATTAGTTATTTGCATAAAAAGTAGGAGTCAAAATGAACAAAGTATCTGAGAAACCAATTTATAGATTTCTTAATTTATTGTCGCTGTTAGGGCTGACCTACTATGCAGCTACTTCCATCAATTATATTTTCGAGAGTGACGCTCACATCTATAGGTACGATAGCCAGAGAAATTCCAACGCGTCACCAGCGCAACTTGCAGCACACCGCTATGAATAAATAGTAGAGTTTTTATCTGAATGAATGCCGAACCAAATTTCGGGAAATTTGCTAATCGTTAATGCTCAGCTCGAAGTTAACAACAATTAGTAAAAAAGTTTTTCCTAAAAACTTAAGATTTTCACTCACAGGTATTAGCCCTCGAATGGGGAGCATCTCACTTTTGCAGCCAAGCTAGAAATTGGAGTTGGGAGGCAGAAGGCAGGAGACAGGAGGAAATAGGAAGAAAGAAGGAGCCAGAAGAAGTGTTTTTACAAAAATGAGATGCTCCCGATCGAATGTACCACAAAAATTAACTGTTTAATGGGTTATCAAAAAAGACCAGAGTGATGAAAGGATGGCCAAGCATTTTCATCATTAAAAGCATTAATAGCTTTAGTAATCGCTTCATCAAGAACATTTGAAGGTGGATACGCTTCAGGACGGAAAATCGCTTTGATTTTTGCCAACTATAACTAGATGGGAGATAAATCCGGCGAGTAGGGAGGTAAGAATTTTACTGGGGAGCCGATAGATACCATCAAAAAAATGACGGCTTCAGCATTATGAACAGGTAAATTATCCATAACTACAATTGTGCCAACCCATAACTGCGATTTATCTGTGGACTAAATCTAAAATCTAAAATTTAAAATCTAGTGACAGTACCGTCACAAATCTACCGACCCACCGTTCGTCCCAACTCCACCAAAAGACGATCGCTGCATTGTATGATGATCCGGATCGATGTGGATCATGATTGAAATGACGGATTGTGGTTTAAAAACAGGGTTTTTTAGCCAAAATTCTGCGTTGATCATGACGGATTTGGCTGGAAACATCCAGGTGATGAGGCTCAAAAGCCTCTCCAGGACTGTGTTGGGATGCACTTTTGATTAAATACGACCTCCAGCGTGCGTCGGCTTGCTGTGAAAGCCAGTTAAAAAATTTTGATTTCTGGGGAACTCTTGGGGAAAATCTAAAGTCTGGTCAACTACAGTGTACTTAAAAGAAATCGCAGCTTAGTTCCATCCCCATTGCGGGCGATCGAACTCTCCGGCGATCGACAGTGCCAAGGGCCCGGTGCAACTTCTCAATCTTGAGAGCATACTCCCATTCAAAATGGTCTCTGTGTATCTTCCGGGTATTGTTTTAATAATGACTAGCCAGATCGATGGTCATTATGGTAAACTCGCAAACGTTTAACTGGAATATTTTCGTGTTAGAGGAGGCAGTGGTGGAGTCGAGAGTCAAAAGCAGGAAACAACCGAGATTTGCTGCTCAACGAATACAGGATTCAACTCGCGCTCCGAGGCTCGCTGCTGACAATTTAAATTACATGACAGCTTATAGCAGCCGGGTAAATTAGGGTCTCAACCGATGTCCGGTTTCATTTATTGAATCCCTTTGGAGGGAAAAGTGTATTGTAGAAAAATGATTGATCTTTTAGGAGGAGTGTAAATGACACAGGTAACAAATCCAACACAACCAGCAAGTTCACTACCAGGTGGTAGTGGCGGTGGCTCAACCGTTATCGGCATCACTGGCGCCAACAGGTTGAACGGCAGCGAAGGCAGCGATATTATCCTGACTTTTGGGGGCGCAGATGTCGTCTCCGGTGGCGGTGGCGACGACCTGATTATTACCGGAGGCGGAAATGACAGTATCGGCGGCGGCAGCGGCAACGATAATATCTTTTCAGGCAGTGGCGCCGATGTGGTCGCTGGTGGCACCGGCGACGACCGGATCTTTGCTGGTAAAGGGGATGACCTCGTTGATGGCGGTGATGGCAATGACTTGCTTTCTGGCGACAGAGGCAACGACACCGTACTTGGCGGAAGTGGCAGCGATACAGTCTTTGGTGGCCAAGGCAACGATATTGTCGACGGCGGCGACGGCAACGACACTGTATACGGCGGTAAAGACAACGATACTGTCAATGGTGGCGCTGGCAATGACTTTATCTCTGGCGACAGAGGCAGCGATGTCCTGATCGGCGGTGCTGGTAGCGATACGTTCTACTTCTTCTCCAGCGGTGGCGATTATGGCGTAGACACGATCACTGACTTTACCCCAGGCGAAGATAAGATCCGCTTGAAGCAGGGCGGTGTGTTCGCTGGTTTGGGTAGCAGCTTCGAGGCAAGCGAGTTTGTCGTCGTTTCTAATTTCAACGCAGCTACTCCAGGAGCAACCACGACCAACAAGTTGGTCTACGACCCAACAAGCGGTGCGTTGTACTTCAACGGCGCCAGCGGAGTGCTAACTATTGCTCAGTTGCAGCCTGGTCTGACAATTACCTCGAACAACTTCGAGTTGTTCTAAAACAACTGGCTGTTGTGGGGCAGCACCGGATAAGATTCGGGGCTGTTCTCACAAAGCCGGTAGTTTTAAAGGATTTCAACCTCACTCCGCTGGTGGCAGAGTGAGGTTGAAATCTTAAATGCAGGAAATGAAGCAGGGGCAGTTAAAAAAAGTCGATCGACAGTTATTGATAAAATTAATCGATCGCCCGATCGGGCAAAATATAAATACAAAGTTTTGAAATTAGAATTTCTAGGTTTTACTGAAGCGGTAAAGAAACCGCAACTGCTGGCTAGCAATGAGCACTGAAGAATATATCCGGCAAGCCAAAATTTATTTGAACCGGGGGAAGTTAACTGAGGCGATCGAGTTTTGCAAAAAGGCGATCGAACTTCAACCGTTTTCGCCCTCGGCTTACACGACTTTAGGGGAAATTCTCGACGCTCAAGGCGATCCGACGGCGGCAAGAGACGCTTTTGTGCAAGCTTTGGAGATTTCGCCCCAGTTTTTTCTGGCTCATGGTTATTTGGGTCAACTTTACAGCGACTATGCGTGGCTGGATGAGGCGGTTTTTCACTACCGACAAGCTCTGGATTTGAAACCAGATTGGGCTGAAGTTCATTATAACTTGGGAAATGTTTTTCACAAGCAGGGTAATTTGTTGGGGGCGATCGACTGTTACCGCAATGCGATCGCCCAAAAACCGGATTATCTCGATGCTTTATACAATCTGGCTGTGGTTTTAGATGAAAATAGTCAGCTCGAAGCGGCAATGGATACCTACCGACAGGCTATCGCTCTGAAGCCGGATTACGTGGAAGCTTACAGCAATCTGGGTGTGATTTTGCTCAAGGACGATCGCGCTGCTGAGGCGATCGAGCTTTATGAGCGGGCGATGGAGATTAAGCCGGATTGGGCGACGCTGCACAATAATTTGGGTCAAGCCTTGCTAGACAAAAGTCCGGAAAGGGCGATCGCATCTTACCTCACAGCTATTGAGTTGGAGCCGGACATGGTTTTGGCTCACTACAATCTAGGGAAAGCGTGGCAATTACAGGGGGAACATTCGGCGGCTCTTGCTTGTTTCGATCGCGCGATCGAGATAAATTCCGACTATATTTCGGGCTATACAGACGCCGGGTTTTCTTTGATGGTTTTGGGCAAAATTGCTGAAGCCATGCCTTATTTTGAGCGGGCAATAGCTCTGAAGCCTGATTTTGTTGAGGCTTACTGCCGCTTAGGAGACAGGCGCAGAGTTGCGGCGGTAGAAGATGATGAATTGTCAAGGGCGATCGCTGCGTGCGATCGATTTCTCACAGCATTGATGGGAAGGAAGAAGGAAGAAGCAAGAGGGAAGAAGGAAGAAAAAGAAACTATTCCCAAAGCCCAATGCCCAATGCCCAATGCCCAATTACCAATTGCTGAAATTTGCGATAATTTAGCCGAAATTTACTTGCATTTGGGAAATGCTTTAACAGAGTACGGCGGGCACGAATCTGCCACCACTTATTATCAAAAAGCTTTGCAAATTCAGCCCAAAAATGCAGAGCTTTACTGGCGGGTGGGAAATTCCTTAGCCCAGCAACAGCGCTTGGGCGCAGCAATTGCAGTTTACCGCATGGCTTTGACGATTCAACCTGCTTTACCGCAGGTTTATTTTGAGTTGGCAAAACTGCTGGAAAAACAGGGGCGCTGGGAACGGGCGATTGATTATTATCAAAAAGTTTTAGAGCTGCAATTGCACGGGTATGGGGAGCAGAAAGAATGGAAAAAAAAGAGTTTTATCTTGCCATATAACACTTCTATAAAACCTCCTTACGGTATTTATTTATCGAGTTGGGATTGGCTAGTTAATGCTAAGTTGGATGCTGATAATTATGTGGAAATATGTTGGAAATCGGCACCAGAAGCAAGTGCAGAAAATATTCCGAATTCCCAATTTGCGATCGCTAATTCCAAATTGGCTAATTCCGATTGTGCCGGGTTAACTTGCGGGCTATGTTTGCAGCGACTTTCTAGGTGGTTCAATCCGGTGCATTTGGGTTGGGGAGTTTGCCGTTTGTCCAACTCGCAACCGATACCGGTGGAGGCGCCCAAGACTTTTGTTGCAGCAATTCCCAACGGGCGAGTTTGGATTGTTCCACAGGAAAATTATTGGCTGATTTGTAAGGCGATCGCTGTAATTACTCCTGACAATTATTTATTAGCTGATGTGTCGAGAGATTATCCGGGGTTTTTGCCGGGATGCGAAAAGCATGATGTTAGAAAACACAGCGTTTTTCAGTTAGAATCCTTTCCAGGTTTAAAGCAAATTGACGGCAGCGTGGCGGTGCTTTCTGGTTTGTCGGGGAATGTCTATTTTCACTGGATGGTTGATGTTTTGCCGAGGATAGAATTGCTGCGGCATAGCGGTAGGAATTTGGCGGAAATTGATTGTTTTTTGGTGAATAGTTGTCAGCACCAATTTCAGCGGGAAAGTTTGAGAATTCTGGGCATTCCCGAAGAAAAAGTCTTGGAGAGCGATCGCTTGCCTCACATACAAGCAACAGAGTTAATTGTGCCGTCTTTTGCGGGATATTTGGGCTGGCCTTCTGGGTGGGCGATGGATTTTTTGAGGCGCGAGTTTCTCAAGGGAATTATACCTAGTTCTAGCTATCCAAAACGGATTTATATCAGCCGCAGCAAAGCAAGATATCGACGAGTTTTGAACGAGGAAGATGTGGTTGAGGTTTTGGAGAAATTTGGCTTTGTTTCTATTTTGCCGGAGTCGATGTCTTTGGCAGAGCAAATTGCTCATTTTTACCACGCTGAGGTGATAGTGGCTGCCCACGGCAGCGGCTTGACAAATACGATTTTTAGTTGCCAGGGAACTAAAGTAATTGAGTTGGTGTCGCCTCACTATATCAGCCATTATTACTGGGGAATCAGTCAATATTTGCAGTTGGAACATTACTTTTTAACGGGCGAGGCTTTTGAATGCTATCCTATTAGACAGTTGATGTATCAGAATTCCCTGACTGAGGATATTTTGGTGAACTTGAGTTCGCTGAAAAAGATGGTTGAAGTGGTGGGTTTGGGTTAGTTGGTGTCTGGAGCAAGTTTAATTATGCCCTCGATTGAGAAGATGGAAAAGGCAGCGGTTGATTTGAGTCGGCAAGCAGAAGTTTATTTAGCCGAAGGAAAGTTGAATGAGGCAGTTGCTGCTTGCGAGTCAGCGTTGAAAATTGAACCGAATTTGGCGACAGCTTGCCAGACGCTGGGAAAGGTGATGCAGGTGCGAGGGGAAATCGAGCAAGCTAAGCAGTGGTATGAATCGGCAATCGATCGCAATCCAAATTTGCCGGAAGTTTATGCTAATCTCGGCATTTTGTATTCTCAGGGGAAACAGTGGGAAAAGGCGATCGTAAATTGTAAAAAAGCAATTTCGCTAGCGCCGAATTTTGCTGCTGTTTATCGGCAGTTGGCGAGAATTTGGACGCAGTTAGAGAAGCGAGAAGAGGCGGCAGACTGTTGGTATCAAGCTTTTAATATCGAGCCGAATTGGGCAACTGCTGAGGAAAACGTCACTCTGGGGAATAGTTTGGTTGAATTGGGAAAGTTCGATCGCGCTATTGAGTGTTATTCGCGGGCAATTAAGTTAAACCCGAAGCTGGCAATCGCTTATCACAATCTAGGAGAAATGCTGGTTGGTCAGAAGCGGTGGGAGGAGGCGATCGCCAATTACCGACAAGCCATTGCCATCAATCCAAATTCGTTTGAATCTTACCACAGTTTGGGTAAAACTTGGGCGGAGCGAGGAGAATTCGATCGGGCGAGCGCCTGTTACAACAAAAGCCTCGAACTCAACCCAAAATACGCTCGTGCTTACGTGGGTTTAGGTAATGTTTTCGCGCAAAAACAGGATTTTGATGCAGCCATTAAATGTTACCGTCAGACTCTGGAAATTAATGATAATTCCTACTGGGCATACAATTGCTTAGGGGACGCTTTGGCTCAAAAACAACTGTGGTCCGAAGCTATTAGTTGCTATCGCAAAGCTATTGAAATAAATCCCAATATTCCTTGGTTTTATGTCAATTTGGGAATTGCCTGCACCTGCGAAAAATTCTGGGATGAAGCTGTTAGCGCTTACCTGCACGCGGTTCAGATTGATCCGAATTTGACGGGAATCAATCAGAGGTTGGGATATGTTTTGCGGAAGCGGAGCGAATCGGGTTTAGACAGAACAATCGCAACTTATTGTCAAGGTATCGAGGTACTCGCAAGCGGAAAAAATTACCACAAATTGCTGGGAATTGAGTTAGATGGAGCGGAATTTTATATAAATTTAGGCAATAGTTTAGCGAAACAGAAGCAGCTTGAAGGTGCGATCGTATTTTATAGCATGGCACTGCAAATTGAACCCAATGCTGCAGAAGTTGTCACCCAACTCAATAATGTGCGGGCGAAACAACAGGAGTTATACGCACAAATTGCCGCTTACCGCCACCAAATAGAAATCGATCCGGCTAATTCTAAGCCTTACAACGATTTAGGAAATATTTTACCGCAATTAGGGGAATTAGAAGAAGCAATTATTTGCCACCAAAAAGCTGGCGAATTGAGGGGTTGGCCTGAGTGTGCGTCAAAAAATTATCAATTTACCCAAGATTGGTTTACCCACAATATTCCTATTTGGAAACGGCATTTGCAGGAATTTACCGGAATTGTGGATTTTCAAGTGGTGGAAATCGGCAGTTTTCAGGGAATGTCTGCTTGCTGGCTGCTGGATAATATTTTAACTCATCCGACGGCAAAGATTACTTGTATTGATTTGTATTTTCAACAACATTTTAAGGGCAATATTGTTAAAACGGGAGCAGCAGATCGGGTAATTGAATTAGAAGGTTACTCTCAAGAGTTGTTAATTAATTTGGCTTCGGAATATTACGATGTTGCTTACATTGACGGCTGTCACAAACCTACCAGTGCTCTGCAAGATGCGATTTTATCTTGGAGGTTGGTGAAAGTTGGGGGATTGATGATTTTTGATGATTACGAGTTTACGTTTCCCGACAGCCCGGAGCAAGATACTAAAATTGGGATAGATGTTTTTTTGGAGATGTTTGGAAGTCAGTTAGAAGTTGTACACAAAGGCTATCAACTGATTGTCAAAAAAATCGGCAATCAAAGTTTGGGCGAAGAGCAAACTCTGTTGTCTCTGGGTTGGGAAAAGTTGGGGGATATTGCGGCGAATTCCGGTTATTTGGATGAGGCGATCGCCCGCTATCAAACGGCTATTAAAATAAAGTCTGGCAACTACTTAACTTACCAAAAGTTGGGTAAAAGTTTGCAAAAGAAAGAACTATTTGACGAAGCTAGGGCAGCTTACCAACAGGCGATCGCGCTCAACCCTCATTTTAGTTGGGCTTACCACTTTTTGGGGGAAACTTTGCAGGCGATTGAGCAACACGAGGAAGCGGCTTCTGCTTACCGCAAAGCTATTGAGTTAAATCCAGATTTTTGTTGGACTTACAACAATTTAGGCGATGTGCTGATGGAGCTTTCTGAGTGCGAGGAAGCTGCTGTTGCTTACCGCAAGTTAGTTGAACTCAATCCCGATTTCTGTTGGTCCTACGAGAGATTAGGTAGGGCTTTGGTTGCACTGGAAAATTGGGAAGAAGCGGCGGCGGCTTACCGCAAAGCTATTGAATTAAACCCCAATGATTGTTGGCTGTACAATAGTTTGGGGGAAGTTCTGGAATTACAAGAAAATTGGTCGGAAGCAGCCGGGGCTTTTGATCGTGCTATTGAGCTAGAACCTGAGCATAGTTGGCTGTACAAAAAGTTCGGTGATGCACTGCGGAATCAAGGGGAATTGGAAAGGGCGATCGCCATTTATGAAAAAGGCATCAATCTCGATCCAAAATCCTGTTGGTGTTACGAAGGATTGGGTTTGAGTTTCCTTGCAAAACAGCAGTGGGAACCTGCAATCACTAATTTAGTTCAAGCCCTGCAAATTAAACCCGATTTGTTTGAAGCTTACGATAATATAGGTTATGCTCTGGAACAACAAGGAGAAGGCGATGAGAGCGATCGGGCAAAATGCAGTAATCAAAATTTACCCTTAAGTATTCTCAAAAAATACTGCGGATTTACAGAAGATTTGACCGTTGCACCAGAATCAAATCCTAACCTCACCTGCATTGACATCCATCCTGCGAGTCAAATCAATTTATCTGATTCCAAAACAATCGATAGCAGCCGTAGATTCTGGGAACATCAAAGTCATTCAAGAAAAGCTTTTGTTGCCGTATTGCCAAAAGGAAGAGCTTGGGCAGATGTTGTGACTAGCGCCGTCATTACTTCAGAAAATAAACTTGTTGCTGACATTTCAATGGGTTGTGCGGAATTGGTAATCACTTCCGACAAATTGCCTCCCGCTGAACACGTCGATGGAAATGTGGCTTTTTTATCTGCTCGCTGGGGTGGAGCAGCTTATTTTCATTGGATGTTTGATGTGATTACGCGATTTGACCTTTTGCAGCGGAGCGGATTGATAGAAACTATAGATAAGTTTGTTGTCAATGCCTCGGATTCTTCCTATCAAGCAGAAACTTTAAATACTTTAGGAATTTATCAAGATAAACTTTTAGAAAGTCGCTGCAATTTACACATTACAGCAGATAAATTAATAGTTCCGTCAATATCTTATAACGGATCGGGAGCTGTTTCTAAATGGAAGTGTGAATACCTCAAACAGACATTTTTAAAGGAACAACAGCCACTAAACACAGACTATTCAGAGCGAATTTATATCAGCCGCCAACAAGCATCCTATAGGCGAATCGTCAACGATGAAGAAGTAATTAAATACTTAGAAAAATTTGGGTTTCGCAGTGTCAAATTGGAAACAATGTCTGTAGCGGAACAAGCATCGTGTTTGGCTGCTGCTAAAGTAGTTGTCGCACCCCACGGAGGGGGGTTGACAAATCTAGTTTTTTGCAGCCCGGGAACTAAGGTGATTGAGATTTTTTCTCCCCTTTACGTCCCGCATTGCTATTGGATGATTAGCAATTTGTGTGGTTTGGAACATTACTATTTAATTGGTGATTTGGTTGATGATGGAACTCCGACCAAACCTTTACATAAAGATATGCAGTTGGATTTGAACTCGCTGGAAAAATTACTGGCTATGGCAGGAGTTTTGCATGGATAATGACTACCACAATTTGGGCAATTTCCTGCAAGAAAGCGGTCGGTTTGATGAGGCTGTTTCTGCTTACAAACAAGCTATTGAATTAAATCCCAATTTTTCGTGGTCTTATCACAGTTTGGGCGATGTTTTGCTGAAACTTGAACAATGGGACGAAGCTGTCGCTGCGTACAAAAAAGCTGTTGAGTTAAATCCCGATTTTTCGTGGTCTTATCACAATTTGGGCGATGCTTTGCTGAAACTTCGGCAATGGGAAGAAGCTGCTGCTGCTTACCGCTGCGAGATTGCCCTCAAGTCGGATTTTGCTTGGTCTTTTTGCAATTTAGGCGACGCTTTAACTAAACTAAAACAGTGGGATGAAGCTATCCCTAGGTATTTAAAAGCTGTTGAAATTGACGGCGATTTGCCGGGAATTTACGAGAAGTTGGGCTCTGCTCTCGGACAAACAGAGTCTGATTTAAAGTTGGTGTTAGAACAATATCAATTGCAAATTACACCGGAAAATTGGGAGTTTTATTTGAAGTTAGGAGAGAATTTAGCCAAGTACGATCGCCCAAAAAGCGCAATTATTATTTACAAATTGCTATTGACAAGTATGCCGAGTTGTGCAGAAATATCAGCGAAATTAGAGGACTTGTTGCAGCAGCAAGAAAAGTGCGCTCGCGCATTAGCCTCATCTCGCGCAACGGTAGGCCAAAAACCCGATAATTGCTGGTCTTATTACAATTTAGGTGCTGTTTTGAGCCACCAAAAATATTGGGAGGAAGCGGCGGTGGCATTTTTCCAAGCAATAAAAATAAATCCAGATATTCCTTGGTGGTTTTATTACAATTTGTGGGAAGTTTTTGTTATGCAAAACAAGCTCGATGAAGTTGAGAACTTGTGCCGCGAAGTTGTTGCAGCTAAACCGGAGGCTTTTTGGCCTTATCTGAATTTGGGGGAAGCTTTGACGAGGCAAGGTAAAATTGCTGAGGCGATTCATTTTTATCGAACTGTCAGTTTTAAACAAAGTTTTGCATCTATTATAAGTAATAGAACAGGCAAGATGCCTGTTTTACAAGCAGATACAGGCAAGATGCCAGTTCTACAAAATTGGAACTTAAAACCCGTCCAATTTCCTAACTTTATAATTATTGGTTCTCAGCGGTGCGGGACGACTTCTCTGTATACTTATTTAGCTCAACACCCGCAAATTTTGACTCCGATTAAAAAGGAGATGGATTTTTTTTCGTGGCACTTTGACAGAGGGATTGATTGGTATTTGGCTCATTTTCCGCCAATGCCTCCGGGAGAGGAATTTGTAACTGGCGAAGCAAGTCCGAGCTATTTTGACTATCGGGAAGCACCAGAACGTCTCTACAGCGCATTTCCAGAGGCGAAACTGATTGTACTGTTACGAAATCCGGTCGATCGGGCGATTTCTCAATTTTACCGCTTGACTGACTTAAATTGGGAAGCGCGATCGCTCGATCGAGTAATTAGCGATGAAATTGAACGGTTGAATCAAAATCCCGAATACATCATCGGCGAGGAACCGGGGAATTATTTAGCTCGCGGCAGGTATATAGAATTTATAAAAAACTGGCTGGCTTTCTTTCCCCAAGAACAGTTGTTAATTGTGAAAAGTGAAGATTTTTATGCAGGTGCGGCGACTATAGTCCAGCAGGTTTTAGAATTTTTAGAGTTGCCGGAATATCAATTGTCTGAGTACCAAAATGCTAATCCTGGTTCTTACCAGCCGGTCACTCCATCGGTTCGCGCTTGGTTGAGGGATTATTTTCGACCTTACAATCAGCAGCTAGAGGAGTATTTAGGCCGAAAACTTGATTGGTAATTGGGCATTGGGCATTGGGCATTGTTAGCTGTTGACTGTTGACTGCTGACTGGAAAGCTCACCACAGTCAACTGACAACTGACAACCGTCAACTGACAACTGACTAAAAAAACCCGCCTAGCCTTGACAAGTCATACTCGTTATGAGTACGCTATAATAAGCAAAGGAATTGAACCCAAGTACCCAAAAATTTAAAATCATGCTGACGAACCAAGAAGGTCAAAGAGTACCCAAAGTCACCTTTCGCACTCGCAAAGACAACGAGTGGGTGGATGTCACCACCGATGATATATTTGCAGGCAAAACCGTAGTCGTCTTCTCGCTGCCTGGGGCTTTTACTCCCACTTGTTCGTCAACGCACCTCCCCGGTTACAACGAATTGGCCAAAGTTTTCAAAGAAAACGGCGTAGATGAAATCGTTTGCATTTCCGTCAACGACACCTTTGTGATGAACGAGTGGGCAAAAGACCAAGAATCAGACAATGTGACGTTAATTCCCGACGGTAACGGCGAGTTTACTCAAGGCATGGGAATGCTGGTAGACAAAACAGATTTAGGCTTTGGGAAGCGGTCTTGGCGTTATTCGATGCTGGTAAAAGATGGCGTGGTTGAAAAAATGTTTATTGAACCAGAGGAACCGGGCGACCCTTTCAAAGTGTCCGATGCCGAGACGATGCTCAACTACATTAACTCCGCAGCAACCAAGCCGAAGGTAGTTTCGCTATTTACAAAAATGGGCTGTCCCTTCTGCGCTAAGGCTAAGGCAATGCTGAGTCAAAAGGGCTTGGATTATGAAGAAATCGTCTTGGGTCGGGATATCACAACCCGATCGCTCCGGGCTGTGACTGGGGCTACAACAGTGCCGCAAGTATTTATCGACGGCAAGTTGATCGGTGGTTCCGAAGCCCTAGAGTCTTATTTGTCAGTTGCTTAGTTAAACAACAATAACTTAGCCTGCGGGTGCACAGTGCACACCTTCGTTGTAGGGTGCGTACTGTGCGCCTTTGCCCTATTTGGGGGTATTTAGCCCGATCGAGCTTCTGAGTCAAAAGTTCGATCGGTCTATTGATCCATTCTCGTGCAACAATTACTGGGGAAGTAATATTAAAAACGCAAAAAATGGGAGTTACCGATCGTGGATTTGAGTTTAGTATCGTCAAATATCTTAAATCCCCCAATATTAGCTTTTTTCATGGGAATGCTGGCAATTTTTCTCAAATCTGATTTAGAAATTCCAGCGCCCATCCCCAAACTGTTTTCGCTGTACCTGCTGTTTGCGATCGGATTTAAAGGTGGCGTCGAACTGTCCAAAAGCGGAATTGACCAGCAAATCGCCCTGACAATTTTGGCAGCGATGCTGATGTCAATGCTAGTACCCATTTATACTTTTTTCATACTGAGGGTAAAACTCGACTCCTACAATGCCGCTGCGATCGCAGCCACCTACGGTTCCATTAGCGCCGTCACATTTATCACCGCAACCTCCTTCCTCACAGCACAGGGGATCGACTTTGACGGTTACATGGTAGCCGCGCTAGCATTAATGGAATCCCCAGCAATTATAGTTGGTCTCATTCTAGTCAGTGTATTTGGCGGGGAAGAAGGAAAACGCGAAATAGTTTGGCCAGAAGTGTTGCAAGAAGCATTCCTAAACAGTTCAGTTTTTCTGCTGATTGGCAGCCTAATTATGGGCGTACTGACAGGAGAACATGGTTGGGAAGTTATGAGTCCGTTTACTCAAGACTTGTTTTACGGAGTTCTGACTTTTTTCTTGCTAGACATGGGGCTGGTTGCAGCCAGCAGAATTAAAGATTTGCAAGAAGCAGGAATTTTTCTGATCGGCTTTGCAATCCTAATTCCGATACTCAACGCAGTAATTGCTTTGGTAATAGCCAAATTAATCGGAATGCCGCAGGGAGACACTTTGCTGTTTGCCGTATTGTGCGCGAGTGCTTCTTATATAGCAGTACCAGCAGCCATGCGCCTAACTGTTCCCGAAGCGAATCCAAGTCTTTACATTTCAACTGCCTTAGCAGTGACATTTCCATTTAATATCATTGTAGGCATTCCCCTGTATCTATACGGAATCAATATGTTTTGGAGGTGAGATGATGGAGTCAGTCAAAAGAGTAGAAATCATAGCCCACTCAGTAGAACTCGGCAAGATTTTAGACGGTTTAGATAAAGCAGGCGTACCCGGTTATTCGGTGATTCGTGATGTCGCTGGAAAAAGCACTAGGGATCACGTTTCCCGTGATTCATCAATGACGGCGCTGGATAACATTTATGTGCTTGCTTTTTGTTCCCCAGCTCAAGTTTCAGCAGTTGCAGAAAACATTAGACCAGTGCTTAATAAATTTGGTGGGTCGTGTTTTATTTCCGATGCGGTGGAATTGCTAATTACTAGGTGCGTGGGGTAGTCATTAGTCATTAGTGATGGGTGATTATACCAATGCGGAAAAATTGAGCTAGACATAGATTCTACACCATAGGTTTAGGGACACGGCATTGCCGTGTCCTTGCGCGTATCTGCGAGTTTAATCCTAGGCTTTGGTTCCGAAAATCGCCACTGGTGATAATGCCAATCCGTTTCGGCTTTTGGATAAGTTTTTTATTATTACTTTAGCCTGATTTAAAAAAGGCTATTTTGAAAATAATTTCTGTCTATTATAGCACTTTTACAATTTGACAAAAAGCAGCCATTAGCCATTAGTCAGCGGTCATTTCAAGATTAATTGCCCTTCGCAGCCGGGGCAGAATTCAGAATTCTTAAGAGATAGAAAAGAATCAGTTGCCAAAATCGGTTAGCGTGGTAAATTCTAAGCCACAACAGGCGATCCTCTGCGAGGGCTTCGCTAACGCCCGATCGACTAACGATATTTTCAATAGGAGTTTAAACATGGCTGCATTAAAAGTTGGCATCAACGGATTTGGTCGCATCGGACGGCTAGTCATGCGTGCCGGCATCAAAAACCCCAACATCCAATTTGTCGGCATTAACGACTTAGTTTCGCCAGAAAACCTGGCTTATCTTTTCAAATACGACTCCACCCACGGCATTTACGACGGCGAAGTTGAAAGCAAACCAGACGGGATTGTCGTTGACGGAAATTTTATCCCCTGTACAGCGATTAGAAATCCTGCCGAATTGCCTTGGGGTAAATCCGGCGCAGATTATGTTGTAGAATCTACCGGATTGTTTACAGATTTTGAAGGCGCATCAAAACACTTGGCGGCGGGAGCAAAACGAGTAATACTTTCAGCACCGACAAAAGACCCGGAAAAAGTTCCAACTTTTCTAGTAGGCGTCAACCACCACAAATTTGACCCGGCAAAAGATACGGTTGTTTCTAATGCTAGCTGTACGACGAATTGTTTAGCACCAATTGCCAAAGTTATCAACGATAACTTCGGATTGGAAGAAGGTTTAATGACTACAGTTCACGCAATGACAGCTACTCAACCAACTGTAGACGGCCCCAGCCAAAAAGATTGGCGGGGAGGACGCGGTGCGGCTCAAAATATTATTCCATCTTCGACCGGTGCAGCGAAAGCTGTTACTTTGGTGTTGCCAGAATTGAAAGGAAAATTGACTGGAATGGCTTTGCGCGTGCCAACTCCCGACGTGTCTGTAGTTGACCTTACATTCAAAACGGCAAAGGAAACTAGCTATAAAGAAATTTGCGAGGCAATGAAAAAAGCTTCAGAGGGCGAACTCAAAAACATTCTTGGATATACTGAGGATGCGGTGGTTTCGACAGATTTTCAGGGCGACGCGCGATCGAGCATTTTCGATGCAGGTGCGGGAATTGAACTGAATTCTAAGTTTTTCAAAGTTGTTTCCTGGTACGACAACGAGTGGGGTTATTCTAGCCGGGTGATTGACTTAATGCTGTCGATGGCCGAGAAAGACGGAATTTTGAATAATTAATTTTTTGGGGGTGGCATTTTGGGCGGGCTAGCGTATCCACCCCACAAACAAATTCCTATGATTTTTTGTGGAACGGGCATCTTGTCCGTTCCTGATCATGTTATCTAATATGAGTTAAACTTTTTTTATTTCCGATTCGATCGCGCTCATGTCTGAATTACCACCGCTGAATAACGAAACTATTTGGGCTATTCTCAACGAAGAAATCGACGATGCTGCTGTTAATCAGCTAGTTTGGCAGTATCTGGGCTACCGCTGGGATGCCGAGACTGGCAAGTGGAACAGTGCAGGTGTTGCACCCGAGTGGCGCCAAGAGTACCCGGAACCGCCCGATTTTATCGATTCTAGGCCGGCGACAGTGAAATTGACTCGATCGACTCCTCCAGAAAACAAGCAGTTGCTGAAGGAAAAATTGGGCTTTAAAGGCTATAAAATTGGGGAATTTGGGCCGAGACAGACTCGCAGGGCGACGATGGCTAATTGGTTGATGGGTTTTATGGAATCTGGGGTGTAAGAGGAATTTTGGATGGCTGTGCGGTTGTTGCCACCTTTAGTCTGTGTCCTCTGCGTCCTCTGCGGTTCATTAACAAAAATTAAGCCTGTTGAAAGTCAAAAAACACTAAAACCCGCCAATTCCAACCTCCTCACCCCCAACCCTGACCGAAAATTTGGGTGCAAGCCCAGTCCTTTTAGGACGGCTTTAATTAGACTTCTTGAAAAAGCGTTCCTACGTTCGCTCATGGTTGTGATATAATCAGGTAGGAGGATAGAGCAAATGTTTCATTTAGTCTACGAATTCAAACTCAAACCAACGGCATGACAAATAGCAATCTTTGAAGATTGGCTAGAACAATGCCGTCGCGTATACAACTACGCATTGGCAGAGCGTAAACATTGGTTTGAGTCTCGTAGTTGTCGAATTAACGCTTGCTCTATCCGATCTGAGTTCATCATTCGGGCCGAAACAAAACGACCAACTTATGCAAGCCAGTGCAAAAGTTTAACTACGGCTAGAGCAAACATACCCACTTTGGCTGCCGTCCAAGTACACGTCCTACAGCAAACACTCAAAAGGCTTGAAAAAGCGTTTGTGAGTATGTGGGAACAAAAACACGGTTTCCCCCGCTTTAAGAAAGCAGGAACAATGCGATAGTTTGTATTCCCGCAATTGGTGGTTAACCCTGTCCAAAATCAAGCGGTGAAGCTCCCTAAAATTGGTTTAGTTAAGTTTCATCAATCACGTCCTATCCCTGATGGTGCAACGATTAAGCAAGCAAGGATAGTCCGTAGGGTTAGCGGTTGGTACGTGATGTTAACCCTACAATGAGACGTTTCAGTACCCACTCTAATGCCCCACGGTGAAGGTATCGGAATTGATGTGGGACTAACTAATTTTCTAGCAACTTCTAACGGTCTTTTAGTCAAACGCCAAAGATTTTTTAAAGACGCAGAACGCAAGCTTAAATTGCTGCAACAACGTGTCTGTCGTAAAAAATTAGGTTCTAACAATTGGCGTAAAGCTCAAAAGAAAGTCGCCAAACTGCATGAATACGTTGCTAACAGTCGGAAAGATTGGCATCGTAAATTATCTCATCAAATCTGCCAAAACGTGGGAATGATTTTCGTTGAGGATCTGAATCTGATTGGGCACTCTTGGGCGATGCTAGGGAAACACTGCTTAGACGCAAGCTGGGGTCAGTTCTTCACAATCAAGCGAGCAAACTTGTTTGAAATATGGCGTGTACTTTCAAAAGGTAAGCGCTCATAAAACGAGTCAAGTTTGCCCCAATTGTCTAGCAGAAACAGGAAAAAAACAGCTTGATGAGCGTACTCATTCATGCTCGAACTGTGGCTATACAACGGACAGAGATGTTGCAGCCGCTCAAGTAGTTCTAATTAGAGGACTTGCAGCCGTAGGGCATACCGCCTGTGATGCTTGCCGAGGGTAAATTCATTGGAATCCCTGCGAATCAAGAATCCCCTCGCCTTTAGGCACGGGTATGTCAAATCGGGCTGTTCCGTAAAGTATCCTAGAGTTGGCACAAAACAACTGTGAGGTAAGCTTTATGAAAACAACCACCATATCTCGCTTAACCAGCATTTCCCTCGCTACCCTAATGCTAGCAGGCGTTTCAGTAAATGCGATCGCCACACCAGCCACCACCGAACCCGCAACCCAACTCGCCCAAGCAACTGCCAAAAAGCGCCTCGTAGTCATGGACTTCGACTACGGCCCCACCAACAGCTATTACACTTCCTACAGGGGAGTCGGCGCCGCCAAAGGTATCAGCGAACTCTTGATCAACGAACTCGTCAACAACGGCACTTATACAGTAGTCGATCGTAGCAAACTCGAACAAGTGCTCAAACAGCAAAATCGCAGCGGCGCGATGGATGCCGGGACAGCAGCCGAAATTGGCAAACAATTAGGAGTTGACGCCGTACTCATCGGCACCATTACCAAGTTTAATATCGACAAACAATCCGGCGGCGGCAGTTTCATGGGAATCGGTGGCGGTTCACAAAAAACCAAAGCTACCGTTCAAATAGATGTGCGGTTAATCGGTACAGCTTCGGGAGATATTCTTGCCACAGCCAAAGCAGTAGGAGAAGCAGATCAAAGCGATTCTAATATTTCTGTCAGAGGTATCAGCAGCAATTCTGGCAGCAGCAATGAAGACTCACTTTTGAGCGCGGCAGTTGACAAAGCCGTATCCCAAATGGTGACTAAACTGGCAGAAGTATCTAACAAATTAGGTTAGCAATTTTGAAACCTTGTTAGATTTGAGATTGGTAATTTAATAATTTCCCATCTCAAATCTAAAATTATGCCAGCTACTTGACCACCGATGGTATCAGTTATATCATGTCCGATCGATTAACCATAATATCCCGGTCGGGGCGGGTTTTTGAGATTGTTAATTATTGCCAGGTACTGCTGGCTCACCGGCCCCTACAAAAATCGCGATCGCTCGACCGGACATGATATTAATTTTAGTTTTGTTTAGAAATCTGCGTTTTTCTTTCTACCAAAGTCTATCAATTTAGATAAATATACTCAAGCATTAACAGTTTAATTAGCATTGGGATTTGAGTCAGAATCAACACATTTCCCCTTTTGAGTTGGGTTTAAGGATAGGTTAGAGACTACTTTAGAAATGGCATCTTGTTCTTGAATCCATCCGATTTCCCCCGGTTGCAGCTTGGCGCTTTCTACTTCAACTGTTGGCTTAACTGGCGGGGAAGGCGAGGGATTTGCCACAGCGGGAGATGGATTCAGTGTCGGTTTTGAAACTGTAGAAAAATCTTTATTTGACTCGGGTTTGGGAGAGTTCGATCGCACTATTTCAGGAATCGAACAAACTTTCAATTCCAGCCAATTGCCTTGAGGCGTAAGCTGTTTGTTTGTCACCTGCAAAACACTGCCGGCTGGGACTGTTCCTTTGACAGTCAACTCACCGATTGCGCCTCGCAAATCCAAGCGATCGCCCTCTTTTTCCACTTCCCCAGCCGCAGAAGTTTTAATCTCTATAAACGAGCCTGTTTCTAAAGATTGCACCGGAGAAGCTACAGATTCAACTGTTTTCTCCGGCGTCCTTCCAGCATTAATTAAACCGCCTTTGCCAAAAATCGACTCCCCGGCAGTATCGATCGCGCGACCCACCGGAGGGATGAAAAAATAAGCAAATACACCCCCCAAGCCTAATAAAAATAAAATTTTCAGCACCAGCGAAAATGGGCTTTTGCTTTTTTCCGGCTGTAACAACTGCGTTTTTCCTTCAGAATTCGCACCGCCAGGGCTTGTCGGCCCATTCAAATCCGTTGGCAAATCCTCGCTGTCGGAAATTAGTTCGATCGGCGTATCTAAAGGTGCGACAGACAGTTCTGTAAAAGTATTGCCGTCTTCCCTCAAATGTGCTTGACAGTGAATTAAAGCAACAGTGACGTTATCGTGACCGTTTCTAGTATTAGCAATCTCAATCAGTCGATCGCGCGCCTTACCCAAACTAATGCTACCGTCGAGAATTGGCAAAATCTCCGCTTCCCAACATTCCTCAACCCGGTCTTTATCACTCAAACCGTCGGAACACAGCAGCAAAACGCAGTCTTCATCCACGGGAAAACGCTGTATAGTCGGGTGCAGAGTGTTGGACGAAGTAATCCCCAAAGCTTGAATCAGAGCTCCGGCGGCCACTTGTTCCAAAGCATCCCGGTAGAGAGAGTAGCCCAAACGCACCTCGCGGCAAGCCACATTATCATCGAGAGTAACTTGATAGCAGCCGGTGCGGGTAATCCAGTAAGCCCGACTGTCTCCGACGTGGGCGACGTAGAGCTCGTGAATGTGGGCTAAACCCATAACTAGCGTAGTTCCCATCCGCTGGCGGCCTTGGCGGTGTTCGCTGTCGTTGCGACTGGCTATCTTGTCGTTAGCAGCACAAGCTGCCCGTTCCAGCTTGGAAGTCAGGCTCAACGGGTCCCAATTAGCCTGATGCAGGGGCATTTGCTGCAACTTGTCGCGCAGCACACCAATTGCTTCTTCCGAAGCGACTTCGCCGCCGTCTTGTCCGCCGATACCGTCGCAGACGATCGCGCAAGCTTCCGCACCCGGGTTTCCTGCGAACAGCGTACCGCTGGGCGGATAGCAAGCATCTTCGTTGTGAGCCCGGGATCTGCCTACATCCGTGCCCGTGGCAATTTCAACGTGACGATCGTACAATTTGCCACATTTTGCCAAAGCTTTATCCAACTGGCCCATCAGTTGTTCGCCGTGGCGCACTTGACCGGCAACCATTTGCTGGCAAAGTTGCCTCAGAAAATTGGCAATAGTTGGGTGAGCATCTTCGAGCCACTGCTGCCACAATTTCCCCAACTGTGACAAATGAGGCGGTTTGCGATCGGGCTGCAATTCCAGAAACCGCACCAATTGCCCTTCCACCCGTAGCAGTTCGGGAGTCAGCAGCGTCGAAGCCACGCCCTGAGCGATACAAGGCTGCCACAACTGGGCAATTTGCCACAGCCAATTGAGCTGGCGCATTGCTGCTGCTCCTTTCCAGGAGTCCGCCAATTCCGGCATTAAAGATTCCGTCACCTTCAAAATAGGCGCGTTTTCCAGTAGCCAGATATCTCCCGATAGCTTGCTCATCTTGGACGATACCAGGCCGTATACTTGAGGTACGTGCAACTGATAGGCAAACAGTCTCAGATAAGGAGTGACAACACTCGGAATCTCTTCGGGCAGTTCCGGCAAGTGTTCGGGTTGAGTATCGACAAGAAGTCGATCGCGCTTGACCAAGTAGCGACCAGCGATCAGATCGCCTGGCTTACACCCTTTGATCCCTTCACCTAAAGCCCATAAGTAGTGTTTTGCCACAGAGTTTTGCATAAGGGTTCCTGACGCCTTTGGGCAAGCGTGCTGATCTGAACTATTTTAGCGATTGAACCTCGACGGGTTGATACGTGGCGATTATTTGACACCCCCGCTTTCTCAACAGACGCAGATTCTTAAGACTTCGCAGTCCTAATATCCTGATTTTTCAGGTTCCCGGGCTCACCACGTTTCCACTGTTGTGTGCGTAGTGATATCTGACTTTCCCCCAGTCTAGGGGTAGGTTTTAATGTCTTGTACTGACACGAACAGTTTACCATTTTGTTGACGGCCAGATGAATCTTGCTATGAGCTTTCAGGGTTAGACGATCGCGCGACACCCCAGTCATCGGCTGGAAATCACGCTGTTTTCAGCATATTCCTGATAGCGGCAATTTCCGAAGAAATCGCGATCGTCAAGTGAATTGACATTTTAGACTAACTATAATGGTAGGATGCTGGTACGTAGAAATCACCTGAGCCGACAGGTATAAATAAATATCACTTCTCGGTTTTCTCGCCAAGGGTGTTCATTGCCTTGTGACCGAGTTTCGCAAGAGAAGTTAAATTTAACCCTACCCAAAGACGGATACAAGCCCCCAGATTCATCTGTGGAGTCAATCTCAAATCTCAAATCTCAAATCGACTGACGGATGCCAGCCCCCGACAGGAGTCGTGGAAAGCCAAAAAAATTAGATCTTAGTTCAAGCCCCCAGATTCATCTGTGGAGTCAATCTCAAATCTCAAATCTCAAATCGACTGACCGGCCTCTGCAAGCTGTTGAGTATTTAACCATGCCCCCACATGAGCCCAGCGCCTTTCCCAAGAATTTGTCCGATCCGAAGCTACTGCCTGCAGTTGAAATAGACGAAATACTCACTAGCATTCAACATTCTCACAGTTTCTATTACAAAGTGATGAATCTTGAGGTTTGGGCGCTGGTGGAAACCTTGGATGGGCTGTTTCCCGGCGCTTGGGGTCAGTTTATGACCAACCGCCAACTTGCAGTTAAACAGTTTTTGGAACGCGATCGCGTTCCAAATTCTCCGGTTGATGCTGGGGAGGCGGGGGAGAAGTTTCAGGGCAGTCGGAAGAAGGAAGAAGCCGGGACTCAGGAGTCAGGAGTCAGAAACAAGCAGGAAGAAGAATAAAAGCAGATTTTCCCAATTCTCCCCATCTCCACCTTTCCTCTGTATCCAAGTCTAAATCCCCAAAGCGAGAGAAAAAACAGAACCCTCTTTTCCCCCCGTACTCCCCTGATTAAGAGGAGTAGGAGGGATCAAAACTCAGCTACAAGCGACATTTATTATGGGTTTCAATCTTAAGTTGACATAAATGCCGATCGCCAGATCGCCGTTACAGGTGAATTTTGGCATCAACTTGAGGCAATCCCATGCTGTAGTTGACAGCGCGGCTGTTGAGATTGTAGCTGATTTGGCCTTTTTGTAAGAGCGATCGTACCAAGTGCTCCAACTCGGAACCGATACGGCGGAGGTTGTACTCGGTCAAGTCTTCGCCCTCGTATGCGTCTACGAGTTGGTCGAATTTGGCATATACCTGTTTGACTGACTCGTCGTTCCAGTTAAGTTCGTTATCTGGGTCAATGTCGAGGGTCAAAAGGTCGTTGCTGGGTACGAGTTCGTTATCTTCGAGGATGGCGGTGTATATGCGAATATGGCGGGTTGTTGACTTAAGCTGCATGAGTTCTTATGTGTAAAGATTTTTTGCTGAGTTTATTGTAATGGCACAGAGATGCGCGGGGAGGGCGGGCGATCGTCAATTTCTCGGAATCCCGAAATATTTTAGTTGTTCGGCCGTCCAATTTTTGTAATATTCTGTTTTCTCTAAAGCATCGGAAGCTGGCTTCAGCTTAGAATTTACTTGAACGGTGAAGCCCGGATACGGCATCCTCCTAGTATGAAGCCCGTCAATATTAAAATCTTCTTCGGGATGGATGTGAAAAGCCAGCAAGCCCAATTCTGAAATCTGATTATTGAGTTTGTCTATCAATTCTTTAGTTTCTGGCGCACTAATTGCTGTTTTTTCGGGATTAATTACTACCATGATTTCAAATTCCGAATTGTAAAATTCATGAATCGATTTCATTATGGCAGAATCGCGATCGAACTCAGTCAGCGCTGAAAACCGCTCGATTTTGAATAAAATTTGATTTGCCAAGCGTGCCTTTTTAGCGAAGGGACAAATCGGTAAATCGCTGAAAACTGGATGCGGTAGCTCGACAAACTCCGTCATCCATCTGAGGATCGATTCTATAATTTCTGTGTCAGATTCATTCATCGACAATCTATGTATTTGATATTTCACACTCATCATACTTTATTTTTATGGAGGGCGATGCACACCATTGGTGTCTATTTAACGCTCTTTCCCTCAGTCTGGCAGGGGTTTAAACCCCTACCGGACTTTCGTCGGTTAAATTGACACGAATACATTGCCCACCTTGCTGTTTAATATTGGCGATCCAATTTAATTGTGAATTGTGCCGTCTGGCATAATTGCACCTGTGAGTGTTGCCTTGTCCAGATTTGCTCCAAGCAGTTTAGCTTCCTTCAGGTTAGTTTTCTCTAAGTTTGCGTAGCTCAAATTTGCCCCACACAAGTTTGCAGAATTTAAGTCTGCTTCACTTAAGTTTGCTCGGTGTAGGTTAACCCCAGACAGATTAAAGCCACTCAAGTTTTGCCCGCTCAGATTAACGCTCTGTAAGTTTACCCCAATCAAATTTACCCCTGTGAGGTTAGCACCATCCAAGTTAGCCCCTAAACAGTTTGCCCCACTCAAACTTGCTCCACTTAAGTTAATCCCAATCAACTTGGCATAACTTAGATTTGTACCTGTCAAATTTACCCCACTCAAATTCATGCCACTAAGGTTCACTCCTTGAAGGTTTACCCCAGTCAAACTTACCCCTGTTAAGTTAACACCACTAAGGTTTGCACCACTAAGGTTAACTTTAGTTACCTTCGATTGACTTAAATCGGCTCCTGTTAAGTTAGCGCCACCTAGACTTGCCTGAGTTAAGTTCGCTCTACTGAGGTTTGCTGTAGTCAGGTTGGCGCTATCTAACTTTGCTTCGCTTAAGTTGGCTTGACTAAAATTTGCCTGAATTAGTCTTGCGGAATACAATATTACCTTGGTTAAGTTAGCGCCACTTAAATTAACTTCAATCAAATCAGCGTTTTGCAAGTTTGTTGAGTTCAAATTTGCCTCTTGCAAGTTAGCTCCAATCAAATTTACGCCAGTCAATTTGGCATTTGCTAGATTGGCACTGCTCAGGTTTGCTTGACTTAAACTGACATTAGAGTCGAGAGTTTTGCCACTTAGATCCACTCCCGCTAGGTTAATCTCTGTAAAGTCGCGTTCTCCGTCTTTATACCGTTTCCAAAATTCCTCAGCAGTAACAGCAGCTTCTTGACTTTTTTGAGTAGACTCATCAGTTATTTGGTCAGCATCAGATTCCACAGTATCCGCATTTACAGGAGTAGCAGCAGCCTGTTCTACCGCTTCGCTAGATGCTGGAATCGCTGTCTCCTCGATCGCCTCTTCCCGCAATAGCTTGTCCACCCGATCGCTAAACCGCCTCACAACCTCAGCATCATCAACCTTCTCACCAACATTCGAGCTTTTCTCAACCGCATTCTCAACATAATACTTGTCTACAAAACTTTGCAACCCAGCATTATATCCCTGTCCAACCGCCTGAAATCTCCATTCGCCATTCTTCTTATACAACCGTCCAAATTCTAAAGCCGTTTCTTGCGAAAATATCTGATTTAAATTGTACCGAACCAATTCGCCAAGACTCTCTGAATTGTAAAGCCGGATAAAAGCATTTTCAACTTGACTAAAACTTTGATTTTTTTCCTGTCCGTCGTGAATAGTCACCACAAACACTATTTCCTGAATCGCCGAATTGATTTTGCTCAAATCCAGATAAACCGTCTCATCATCTCCCTCAACTTGTCCATTCCTGCTGTCTCCCGAATGCCGCACCGAACCGTCCGGTGATGTCAGATTGTTGTAAAATACAAAATAATTTTCATCGGGAATGCGACCGTCCGCCGCTAACATAAAAACAGATGCGTCAATGTCGCAGTTTTGTGCTTTCTGACTGACTTGCCACCCCAGGGCGATCGCAATTTTACTGAAATTAGGAGTTTCTTTAGAAAGATTGAACCTTTCACCCTTAGTTAATTCGATGCTCATATGCGATAATTCCCTTACCTCATAAATGGTATTAATTATCTCATCTATGTTAACCCGATCGCAAATTGGATTTTATCTCGAAGATATCGAAACCCCCATTGGCAGAACCGTCAATTTAACTCTTACCGGACTAATTCTCTTATCTTCTACCAGCTTCATCGCCGAAACTTACCCGATTTCGGAAACTGTTAGAATTTATTTGCAAACTCTCGATACAGCGCTTTTAGTTGTTTTTGTGTTTGAGTATTTATTGCGACTATGGTGTGCCGAAAATCGAGTTAAATTTATTTTTAGTTTTTTTTCAATTATTGATTTGCTGGCAATATTACCATTTTTACTAGGATTTGTCAACGTTAGTTTTATCCGAATTTTCCGCTGGTTTAGAATTCTCCGACTCATCCGCTTTCTGGAATTAAAAATTTCTATTTTCCGCATCAGCAGCGAAGATGGGGTGATTTTTGCTCGAATTTTGTTTACTTTGCTGGCAATAATTTTTGTTTATTCGGGTTTAATTTATCAAGTGGAACATCCGGCAAATCCCGAAAGTTTTGGAACTTTTTTAGATGCTGTTTATTTCTCGGTTGTCACCATGACCACCGTGGGATTTGGGGATGTTACTCCGATTTCGGAATCCGGTCGTTTTCTGACTATTTTGATGATTTTGACGGGAATTGCTCTAATTCCTTGGCAATTGGGAGATTTGATTAAACACTTAGTTAAAAGTGCTAATCACGGAGAAGCTGTTTGTAAAGGTTGCGGTTGGTCTGTACACGATGCTAATGCTAGATTTTGTAAAATGTGCGGCAGTCAATTAGAGAATGGTTGACTGTGGACTGTTGACTGTTGAGTGCAGTACAGATAATGGGTAGGGAGACGGCATTGCTGTGTCCTATAGCAATCCTAAATGAGTAGGGGTAGTGCCCCCGTGCCTACCCCAGCCAAGGCGGGGCAACCACGGGGGGTTTGCCCCTACAAGAATTACACAAATGATTTAGGATTGCTATATACTTCATAAATCAGGAATACACTGTAACTTCTTCCCTCTTCCTTCTTCCTGAGATCCGTTACATCCGTTACATCCGTTACATCCGTTACATCCGTTACAGAATCCGTTGTCGAACTTCCCTCTTCCTTCTTTAAGCCAAGGGTAACAAAATTTCAAATTCAGTGCCTCTGCCTAACTCCGATCGCATTCTGAACGCACCGCCGTGTTTGCCCGTCACTATTTGATAGCTAACCGCTAAACTGGTTTCTTTGAGGGCGCGTTTTTCCGTAGAGAATGATTCTATGATTTTTTTGTACTTGCTAGGTGACATTCCTGGCCCGTTATCTGATATGCAAATCGAAACCCAGCGAACATGAAGTTTGTCTAAATCCGGCGCAGGTTCGGGACAGCAGACTTGAGTGGTGATTTCAATTTTAGGCTGGCGATCGGCGTCTCGGAGTCCTCCACCTTTGAACTCTTTTGCCAATTCTTGACCGACTGCTTCATTAATTAATGTATGAATAGCATTGGTCAATATATTCATAAATACTTGGTTTAGCTGTCCTGCATAGCATGGGACTGGTGGCAGGTAGCCGTAGTTTTTCACTACTTGGATTTCCCTAGTCAAACGACTTTTGAGCAGCAAAAGTATGCTGTCTATGTTGGCGTGCAAGTCGGTGGGTTTGGGATAAATATCGTCGATGTGGCAGAAGTTTTGCAAACTGGTTGCCAACTTGCTCAAACGTTCTGCACCTGATTTGATGCTGGCAACAGTTCGGAGGAAGTCGTTTTGCAAAAAGTCATAGTCGATCTCTTCTTTGAGCCTTGCTATTTCCGGCGGGGGGTCAGTACAGTATGCGTCGTAAACTGAGAGCAATTCCATCAAGTTTTTGCTGTAGTCGCTGACGTAGGTTAAATTCCCCCAGATAAAGCCTACCGGATCTAAAATTTCGTGGGCTACTCCGTTGACTAAACGCCCTAAACTAGCCATTTTTTCGCTTTGAATCATTTGAGTTTGGGCTCTTTCGTAGCGGACTTGAGTTTCTATGCCACGAATTTGCCAGTAGGCGATGTTTAGTGCGTTAGGGTCTAAGAGTCGGTAAGATTGGGAGTCTATTTGGACGACGATCGGTTCTGCCTGCAATTCGGGCGATCGACGCAGAGCTTGTGGGGCTGCTGCCAAAATGGTTGTACTCTCTGCCACCAATAATATTTCGACGCGAGCGTAACTGTAGAGAACTTTTAGTGGCAGGTGCAAAAATAGCTCTGGGCCTTGGGGTTTGAGCAAATATTCCAGCAGTTGCCTGCGGGATATCATGCCAGCAAACTCTCCTGCTTCCATCAAGACGACCCCCGGCACTAGGGGATACTGTTCAAACATTTCGGCAACTGCCACGGCCAAGCAGCTCGATTTAACCTGAAAGTCATACAGGGGCAAATCCCAGAGGGTAGACTCTAGCGAAAGGTCTTGATGGCTGCCTTCGGAGACTGAAGGGCCAAGGAGTTTGGAACTGAATTTATTTGCCACTGGAACTTTTAGTTGCCGAAACGCTGGGAAATTGATACTCCCCAGGGCTGAAGCCACGGGGATTCTTGAATGAATCCGAAAACTCTCAAAGGCGTTATCAAAGCACCTCTATACGCTCAAAACAACTACCACTACAAAGGGTATTGCAATTGCGCTTACTTTTAAATTGTGTTTGCTTTCATAATCCATCACAATGCCAGATAGGTACGCTTCACACTCTGCCATTACTTGTCAGTTATACAGGCTTACTACTCCTCAAGGAGTGTGGTGGCTCACTGTGCCGGGATTTCTCCGATACTAGAGTGTTTCAACACGTAGATGGTTGTTTTACTTACAATCTAATTCTAAAACAACCTTTCAATCAGTTGTATAAAGAAATATTGAAGGCGGTTGAAACCGAAGCCGACTTCCTCCCCGTGTCTAAAGCCAGGGGTTCCGTCTCGTTCTTCGGTGAATTGAGAACCTACTACTAAGCTAGCCTATCACTTCACCGCAGGAGCGAACAACCGAGAATATTCTTAAGTTAATCATGTTGTGCCAACTATAGGCAGGAGAATTTCAAATTCAGTATTCTTACCTGGTTGCGATCGCAATTTGAGTTGGCCGCCGTGCTTTTCTGTAACGATTTGATGGCAGATAGCCAGCCCCATACCGCTGCCTTTGCCTGCTGGTTTAGTGGTAAAAAAGGTGTCAAATATCTGCTGGTGATTTTCTGGGGGAATGCCTGGCCCGTTATCGGCAATGCAAATTGCGGCTCGCTTGCCGTGTTCGGTTTCTATCACTTTAGTGGTAATTTCGATTTGGGGCTGCCAGTTGTCCCCGCACTGGGTCTGTATTTCGCGATCGGCTGCGTACTCTGTCAGGGCGTCTAGAGCATTAACTAACAAGTTCAAAAACACCTGACTCAACTGACCGGAGTAGCCTCTAACTAGGGGCAGTTCGCCATAATTTTTTACCACTTCTATGCTGTTTTTAAAGCGGTTTTTCAAAATTAACAGCGTCATCTCCACGCATTCGTGAATGTCTGTCTCGGCTGGTGTTGTCTCGTCCATGTGAGAGAAGTGGTGGAGCCCGTTAACTATTTTTAGCAATTGTGAGGCTCCCAACTCCATCCCTTCTAAGGTGATCGGCAAATCTTCTTGTAAAAAATCAAATTCAATTTCTTTTTTAAGGGCATCAATTCGGGGACAGGGTGCCGAATATTCTTCTTCATAAACCGACATGAGCTGAAGCAAGTGTTCAAAATAGGACAGCAGAAAAGTTAAATTTCCCCAAATACAGTTCAGCGGATTTCTGATTTCGTGGGCTACTTCTGCTACAATCCTCCCCAAACTCGCCATTTTTTCGGTTTGGATGAGTTTGGCTTGGGTTTGTTTGTGGAGTAACTTATTTGTTAATTCGTGAATTCTTGATTGAGCGACCATTAATTGGTGTACGTCTAACAGCTTGTAGGTCTGGGGGGCTATTTCCACTACTACGGGTTCGTAAATTAATTCTGCTGATCTGTAAAGACATTCCTGGGCGGCTTCTACTATTAATTTACTGGCGGGAAGTATGAGTTCCTCTGGCTTGGCAAACTTGTACAGCACCTCTATTGGTCGCTTGAAAAACATTTCTACTCCGTAGCGGCAGTTAACTTTTTCAAAAAATAGACGCCTGGATATCATGCCGACAAAATTACCATTATCTGTCAAAATGACGCCGGGAAGCATTGAATTTTCTTCAAAAGCCTTGGCTACTTCTTTTGCCTGTTGAGTTAATTCAATTTGGCAGTTGGAGAGTGGCAGGTCTAGGAGAGTTGATTCTAAGGAGATGTTCCAAGTACAAAATTCAGGTATATGCAACACTGATAACTCCGAGCTAGTCTCACGCACAGCAAACATAGATGAAACCCCTGTTAAAAATTGTATTCATGAACAACTTAAGTTGCTATTAATTCGTAACTGGTAATTGGTAGCGGGTAGTTGCTAATTTGTGAAATTACAACAGCACCCGATGGGAAAACCCGATCCCAGTAGCATTGTCTCCTAAAGATTTTGTTTCTAAGTCAATATTAAACGATCGAAGCTTTTGTGGAACTTACTGATCTCTGCTGTAAACTTTTTACCATGATATACCTGCGATCGGGTGTTTTCCGAAAATTTTTAATATTTATAACTAATTATTGTGATAAATTATACCATTTTTCCAGTGATAGAAGGGAATTGGAGAACCGCGAGCGGGTTATCAGTGAATATACTGGCATCCTGTGAGGGTTCGAGGGCCCGGATTAGCCATTGTCCAAGGGGCTTGCAGGCTCCAATTGTCAAGACTAGGGCTCTAGCCAAAGGAAGTTCGGCAACGGATTCGCTTTCTTCGGATGTAACCGAATGTAACGGATGGAAGGCTTTAGTTCTCGTCGCGAGAGAAGGAAGAAGCAATGTTCCCCAAGGGTTTGTGGAATTAAGAACATCCTAAGCGTCGGCCGCGGTTGCTATACCACTCAAAAGAAATGCAACTTGAGGCAACTTCCGAACCTCGATAGTCATCAGTTTTTTGCAATCAGCAATCTCCAATTATCTTAGGGTTCCACCTCCGGCCAGAGGCGTTCTAGCTGATACCGCCAAGCGGCGAGAGTTTTTTCGCTAGACTCTCGCCCTAGTTCCATTTCACCCATCAATCCCTCTGCGTAGAAACGGTCTAAAGTCTGAAGGGTGGTTTCGACAGACTGTCCCTGCGCCTTCGCAGCTTTGATGATTTGACGGATGCGGCTTTCTATCAAACCGCCGAAAAAGTCGGACAAACCTCGCTCTTGCAAAGCCAGCACTCGGGCGACTGCGGCTGAGAAATCGGCGGCCGCGAGTGTGGCACAACTGTGCTGAAATACTCCCCACAAAACGTTTTGATGTAAGGCGTAGCGAGTTTCGAGGGTGGTGTCAAAGTTAGCTTCTAGCAGTTTATCAAGAAATGGTTGAGCTTCTTGGGCATCGGCGATCGGCAACAAAATCCGCAGCCAAGTCCCGTCTTCTGAAAGGAGGACTAACAGACGAAAATTGGGGGTTTCTACTTGCCAAGAAGTGGCAGCAGGCATCTCAACACTGTCACCAAATAAGTCTTTAAGGGTATTGCTAATTTCTTCGGGAGTCATAATGATTTTAGTTTTTAGATTTGAGATTTTAGATTAGTCACCACTGATTAGTCAGCAGTGCGATCTCAAATCTCAAATTGGTTTATGGTAGCCAGCGGGGGTGATAGCCGGCAAAGGGAAGTTCTTCTGGCTGTAGTTTGGCGGGAGAACCGTCTGCGGGTATTTCTACTAAGGGTAGCAGCCAGAGGCGGCTGGTGGCGATGGACTGTCCACTATCATTGCGGGGACTGTCTGCTACGGAGGGAGTTGCTGCTGTGACTGATTGGTCGAAAATTAATGCCAGCCCGTCGGGAGATAAACTGATTTGGGTATCTAATTGGTTGGGCAAAATCAGCAGCGGTTTGATGGTTCCGACCAAACGAGTACCCTCTTTTTTGAGGTCGATGGTGGCGATGAAAGGCTGTTCTTTGTAGCTTTCTGTTTTGAGGCGTTGGGCTAACAAACAGTAGAGACGCTGAACTTGGTTGTCTTGGTTTTTGCGGGGGTCGAAATAAACGGCCATAATGCTGCCGGGAATACGCAATATTTCTTGTTCTACACCTTGGTTATCTAAGATGAAAAGCGATCGAGTAAAGTCGCTGTTGTATTTAACATAGGCGGCGGCAGAGTTGTCGCGGGCCATGCCCAATACTTGTTCGTATTTTGGCAAAAATTCTACTGGATCTGCTTCGGGTTTGAGGGGGACGATCGCTAATCCTTGTTTTTGAGATATTACCATGGATTTGCTGTCGGGGCGAATCATAAAATCTCCGCCTTGTTCATTTTCCAAGGGTCTGGGCGCCTGTTTTTCTTCCACAATCCAAGGACTGAAATCGCCGGGATTGCGGCGGTTGACGCGCTGGACAACTATGATTTTTCCGTCGGCTGAGAGGTCGAATTTGAGGTTTTGGTAATCTTTGGAGTCTAAGATTTTGTCGATTCTACCGGCTGGGTATTTTTGTTTAGTTCCTGAGTCCGATTGGGGGTTGAGGCCGGTGGTGACTGTGAATAGTTCTTGATTTAGAGTGCCACGAGTACGGGCGATCGATCGATCTGTGGCGGAGAATAAAATGCGATCGCTGTCGGGATAAGGTTTAAAATCGGTGACAACTAAATCTTTGGGAGTGAGGGGTATAGGTTTAGAGTCGCTGCTGCTGAGATTGACTAGCATTAATCTGCTTTCTGTTTCGCCTTGGACACCGATGTAAGCAAAAGCTTGATCGCGGCTGCGAAAGGAACTGCTAAACGGTTGCATTAGCGTTCCTTTATTTTGGTTTTTTTCTCCGAAATACTTGTCGGTTGCTCCGGCGAGTTTTAATGTGTAGGTAACGCCGTAGGGTGCTGGATCTTTGAGGGTGTAAGCCATGCGCCTTCCAGCCCAACTAAATTTACCGGGCAGGGGGGGTTCTAGCTTTAAGTTTTCTTCGACCGTGGACTGGTTCATCGGCCGAAAGAATGTGAGGATAAAGCCAGTATCTTCGGCGCCGATTTGTTTATTTTCCCAGGTAAATTCTCGGACTCTGGGTGCTGTGCGATCGCCGCTCAGCAGCAGCAGCGCGATTAAGACGCTCAGCACTAGCATGAGGACGATCGCCGTGCGGTCGATCGGCTGTTGGAATGGCAGAATAGCGAAGGGTGAAGGATTAATTTTTTTCTTAAAAATACTCACAAATCTTTCTCTCCTACTTTCTGCTGAAAATCAACTGCCAAATTTTCCCTCTTAAATTTTACTGTCTTGGGCGTACTCCCGACCCCCTGAAACGGTTTTTTTTACCAGCAAAAAGGGCTGCAACGAAATATGTTGGTAAAAAACTCGGTTTTTGAAAGTGTGTGTGCCTCCAGGACTGAACTAAACTCACGAGCTTAAATCCGTGGAGTATGCGGCACTTCCAACAGTATCAACCGAGTGGAGATGCGAAATTTGAGATTTTACCTTTTAGGCTGCCTCCGAGCTAACAATTGCTCGATAGAGAGAGGCTTTGAGGACAGTAGAGCACCGTACAATTATACCACTTGCGTCCAACACTGTTTGAGATTTTAGATTTTTAATTTAATCTCACATCTCAAATCGCTAATTATTTAATAGGTTGAGGGGTAACGCTTGCGATCTACCTATCCTACTAATAATCATGACGACTACTTAGATCCCTTTCACGAAGCCTTGCCGATTGGTGTGTTGGAACTATTATTAACTGCTGACAGTGTATAGGGCGATTCCGGTTCGGGATATAGCTTAGAATATTTGCTATCGTAATGCCTGATCTCAAAATAGTTTAAGTTTGACGGGTGGGGCTTATATATCGAGAAACATTCCAAAAGACAAAAAGTGGCTGCACTCTCTAAAGGCCCGACCTTCACTACTTGATTTTTGAAGATGCGACCTGATTTTATCCACTCTTTCATCTGCTTTCTTGACAAACAGTAAAATCCTGAATGAGGATTGGTACACTCAGCAAATTTTACAGTTTCTATCTCTACACTAGATAGTTGATTCCACGATAGTTGATCATCTATTGTCAAATCAATGTATCTCTTGGTTCCTTGATACATTTCAAAACGGTGTGGGTAAAGAATAGCATTCTCATACCCGCTTTGTCGGTTAAAACTTTCTAATTTTTCTAGAATGAAAGCATCGTACAAAACAATGTCATCTTCTATAAATAAAAACCAGTCAAATTTTTCTACTCTTTCGACAAATTCTTCCTGAAGTCTAAACTCTACAAACATGGGGTCGCATTCAGGGCTTTCTTGGATCTGAATACACTTAATTTGATATTCAGGTAAGTAGGCTGTAACGTGCCTGTTCGGTAGAGTTTGGATAGTAATTGTCAGGTCGCAATGAGCAAAAGTCGTTAACAGTCCATCTATTGTGTGCCTGAGTCTCTCTATTTTTGCTGTGGCTTTTTCGGGATTGTTAGATTCTTCAACTGATGTAATGTGTGGGACAGCCACAAAGACTTTGGGGCGTTTTTTTTCGGGCTGTTCGTTTTCTTTGAACAAATTTATAATCCGATTTTTTTGATAAAAAAACATCAGTTTACTATACCTTGTTGCCACTCGCGATATTTCTTGTAAAAGAGCCATTTGTAAGAACATAAAGTGCATTACTTTGCTTCTTGTATTTTGTTCGGCTGACATAGAGACCATCTCCTTTTTGTTTACTGAAATAGTTGATTGATTGGAACTAAATCCATCGGTGATATTTTATCGATTGGCAGACCCAAATCCAAAGCGACTCTACACCAAAGTAGAGTTGCCAGAACCACTACAAACAGCCCTGTTAATTGAATATCCTGCCAAAAACAAGTTAGTCCTTCTTTCCACAAACCGTAGTTAGTTACTGCATAGGTAGGAAGGTCACCGAGAGCTACAGCAATCACGGCCCCTAAATTACCTTTTAAGTAGTATCCCAGCGGTATACTTATACATAGATTCACAAAAGTCAGCAGATTGCCTATAGCTGGGTACTGAGACTTTCCTACGGCTAACAGACAAGAACCCATGATATTGTGGAGGGTGGTGTGCCAGATACCTAACGCCAAGATTGGCATCATCCAAGATGCAGCCTCATACTCTTTCCGATACAGTGTTAAAATTAACTGATCTCCAAAGATCACAAAAATTGCTAAACCTACGGCTAATGGTATTAGAATTAGCTTGCGGTTCTTGAGTATCTTCGCGCGCAACTCCTCCCGCGGCAACTCTGCCAGCATAGAAATCGATGGAAAAATCACCCGACCGCTAATGGCGATGATGACTTGGCGCGGCATATCCCCCAGGGTAAAAGCGATGCCGTAAATGCCCAACATTGTTAAAGTAAATATTTTCCCTAGGATCAGTCTATCGGCTTGAGAACACAAGAAAAACAAAGCCGTAGACAAAAATATCCATTTTCCATAAGAAAATATTTCTTTAGCTGCTTCTTTATCCCAAGCAAAGCGGTTTGACTTGCCTGGAATCAAAAAATGGCTCCATACTAACTCCATGAAAGCTCCAGTAAAGCCACCGACGATGATTGCCCAGATGCTGCGATCGAACCATGCCCAGACAATCATCACTGTTGTAGAAACAATCTGTATGCCCAACTCAAAAATTACTACTTTCTTCACTGCCATTTTGCGTTCTAGGCTGGCTGTGGCAGTAGATTTAAACCCTCCTAGTACGGAATTTATACCTATGATTGGAATCAACCACAGAAGACGGGGCTCTTCATAAAAACTCGCAACGGGCTGGGTAATTATAACCAAACCAATCCAAATGAACAAGCTGCGAAGAACTTGCAGTGTCCAAGCGGTGTTGAGAAATTGAGGATCTTCCCCCCGTTTGTTCTGGATGATACTTGGGCCCAAACCTATGTCTGTAAATAAGTTGATCCCTGTTATAAAAACGTAGGTTAGACCTACTAGACCAAATAATTCGGGTAAAAGCAGACGCGTCAGGATTAAGTTACTGCCAAATCGGATAATTTGACTGCTTGCATAACTGGCGATCGTCCAGGCAGCACCTTTGATAGCTAATTTTTTTTCTGATGACATATACTCAGAATTTATTTCCTAATTACGAGTGTAGTTGCTGAATTTGTTATTTGCAACTCCTAGAGGAGGATACTGCCACTTTTATAGCTGACTTTACCGTATGTTGATCTGTATACGGAGATTGGGTCTGGACTTTCCATCTCGCAATCAAGGTAAAATTTAATCTGATACTTACTCAACATCTAATAATCATAAGGGTTTTTTGGTTCGGGAATTGGTGTGAGGGAGGATGCTTGAATGATTAATTTGCGCTTGCCTTGGAGTTCTTCTACGATCGTTTCTCCTTCTATTTCTAGCCAAGTGTCTGGGGCAAAGGTGGTGCGGCTTTGACCGATCAGTAATTTTACCGGCAACCCGATCGGATAGGCGTCTGCAGCGCAGCAGGTAATGATAAAACGCCCAATCCACATATATTGTTCTGTTAGGTTAGGGGGGTGAATTACAAATCCTTGAACTTTGACTTTTTGACCTCTGTATGTATCCGGTTCGGGGTTGAAATTTAACAGCCGCACCCATTCGACGAGCGATCGCTGTTCGGGTTTTGTAGTATTGCGAAATTCTTGGGGTTGCAGTCTGGTGATGGGCAGGGATTCGGTGAGACCTCGTTCTAATGCTGTCTGGCTGGTAAAGGTGCGTGGCGTTGTTAGTAAACCTATTAATGCGACGCCCAACATTAAGGTGCTGCCGATACTGGGGGGAAACAAAGTAACGTGTTCAACTTCTGTGATTCTGAGAGAGTTATTTGCTGTTGATGTCCGCGAGTGCTTTGTGGTGCGATCGAGCTTTAAGAGTTCCCAAGTTTTTAAACCGCCAATAACCATTAAGCCGATTCCTCCTGCTAGAGTCAAGCCAAAGTAATTGGGGTGAATGAGAATGCTTAATTTGCCGGTGATCCAATATTTAAGAAGCAGTATTCCCCAGGCTAATATAGCTAGGGCGTCCAGCCAGGGGCTAATTTTTTTAAGATTCATTTTTTAATAGTGATTGGGAAACAAGAGGGAAGAGGGAAAAGAAAAAACACCTATCCGTATATCCGTGACTTCCGTGTCGTGGAGCAAGGTTATTGAAAATCTAAAATCGTATTAGTGGTCTGTTTGAGCTAATTTATTAACCTAAATGCAAGTTGACAGCGAGGGTCATTAAAAAGGTTAACTGAGCTGCCAAGACAATTAAGTAAACGACGGATCTACCTTTAAAAATTGACAGCATTAAACCGATGCCTTTGAGGTCAATCATCGGGCCAAAAACGAGAAATGCTAACAGCGAACCGCTGGTAAATGTGGAAGCAAAAGACAGGGCAAAAAAGGCATCTACTGTAGAACAAATCGATACGACTGCCGCTAATAGCAGCATGGCTATAATCGAGGAAACGGGGCCTTGGCCGAGGTTGAGAATTAGTTCGCGGGGGGCGCCAACTTGAATGATGGCTGCGATCGCACTTCCGATTACCAACACTCCTCCCAATTCGCGCAACTCCTGTACCATAGTATCTAAAAGCAGGCGCAGACGCTGTTTAGAAACGCGGTGAAACATTGAGAAACGTTTCGAGGTTGTTTCTGTTTTGCCTGTTTTTAATGGCTTCCAGTCGTCTTGTAGCAAAGATTCGATCGGCACCACCCCCCCCGGCTGACCGAGCATAAAAGTTCCCGACTGCAACAGCAGCGGAGTGTTAGCTTGGACAACTTCTTTTTCGGAAAACTCTGGTTTTGGCAAGGGGATTGCGCGGGCTACAGAAGGTTGCAGCAGAGGCCGCAAGTCTTTTTGGGCGCTGAACACCCAGCCGATAATTGTGGCTATAGACAGAGAAAATACCACCCGGAAAACTACAATTTCTGGCTGATCGCGAAATGCCGTCCAAGTAGCCCAAATTACCACGGGGTTGATGGTGGGGGCTGCGAGCAAAAAGCCGATCGCGGCTGGTGCGGGTACTCCCTGCATCAGTAACCTGCGGGCTACGGGAACGTTACCGCACTCGCACACGGGAAACAAAAAGCCGATCAAACTGCCCATCAAAGCCGCCAGCAGCGGGTTTTGTGGGATGCGCGATACGAGTTTGCGTTCGTCTACAAACCCCAGCAGCAAACCTGAAAATAAAACTCCGAGCAGCAGAAAAGGTATTGCTTCTACTAACAAGCTGAGAAACAGGGTAAAAGCATTATTTAACTGATTTGTCAGGGCGGGTTGCATCGATCACCTACTGGTAGATTGCTATTTAGCTATACGTCTTTGGTAGAACTCCTTGTAGATCATACCAAAGCATAGCACTAAGTTAAGATCGAGTTAATTGTTTTTGTTTTTTTTTTGCTAGAATTTGTACACATTCTCATTTAATCAATGCTAAGACATGGAATGATTTCGACTGGTTAAAACTGTTTGAATTTGACTTGATTTTTATTCATATCCGCCTCGTACAGCCAATCAATAATTGACTATGCCAACCGTCGCGGATTTGATGGATATCTCGGTTAACAATAATTGATTTTAGAACAAATGCCAAGGCAGATTTTACAGATTGCGGGCGCGGCTAACTGTTTTATATAACCATCGCTACAAAATTGGTTTATAGCGATGACTTTAGTTTTCACTACAAACCTATAGGGGACGCACTGGCAGGTGTGTCGCTGGCTGAGCGTTACGGGGGGTTGCAAGTACCGGATCGGGGAGATGGGATGAAATCGCCTCAAATGCCCTAGCAGGGGCGATGGCCCGACGCCATCGGCATTAGGGAGCTAAAACTCAGGGACGCGATCGCTCCAATTTGGGCTTTTAACTTGTCTGCTGACGTGTGCATGGCGTGGGCGATCGGGCAATTCCCATTTTCTTCTATTATCAATCAATTATATTTCTCAGCCTAATAATTTATTAACAAAAGGTTAAGACGATTAATTAAGATTAATGAATAGTTAAATAGTCGAAACAAGCGTTAATACCGCTCAAGTCAGTATAAAATAAAGTCAGGTATAATTACCAGGGCGCATTTATCTCGGTGATCCTCAATCTTGCCTAATACTTTAAGTGGTAAAATTTTCCTTGCTACAGTCAGTTTTTTGTGTAATTTAAAATGCAGTTTGCCAGGGGGATGCCGGTCAAAACACTCAGCAACTCACCTGCTGAGCTTTGGTAGCTGAATGTCTGCTGGCAAATAGAACCCAAAAAAGCGTGCTGATAAATTTATGTTGAATACCTCCTGCGTAGAAAGACCCGTCCAACCCATCTCCGAGGCTGACCTAGGAGAACTTTGTTTAGACTCTACTCTCCAACAATTGTCGCTTTACGATTTTCAGGTAGAAGCTACGGATTGGGGAATGCGAATTTCTCAGATGTTAGAAGCTAATCCGCTGTTACCGGGAGTCATTGTCACCCATCAAGGTGAATTTGCCGGTATGATTTCCCGGCGGAGATTTTTAGAATTTATCAGCCGTCCTTTTGGGCGAGAATTATTTTTAAAGCGACCTGTGAGGGCTTTGTACCGCTTTGCCGAAACTGAGAGTTTAATTTTTTCCAGCAATACTTTAATCGTGGATGCAGCGAGGAAGTCGCTGTTGCGATCGAAAGAACTGCTTTACGAACCTATTGTAGTTCAAGTGTCGCCTCAAACTTATAGTTTGCTAGATGTACACGAACTGTTAGTAGCCCAATCCAACATTCACGAACTAGCGACAAAATTGCTGAGGCAGCAAACTCAATCTCAACTAATTCAAACCGAAAAACTAGCCAGTTTGGGGCAGATGGTAGCTGGAGTCGCCCACGAAATTAGAAATCCAGTCACCTGCATCAGCGGAAATCTAGGCTTTTTGTCAAACTACTCGAAAGACATCATGGAGTTGCTGTCTGCTTACGAACACATTGTCGGTGAAAACGAAAAAATTAACCAACTCAAAAAACACATAGAATTTGATTTTTTGCAAGAAGATTGGGTGGAAATTCTTAAAAGTATGAAAGTTTCATCGCAGAGGCTGACCGAACTCGTTACCAGCCTCCACACCTTTTCTCACATGGACGAAACCCACTTGAAACAAGCTAACATCCATGAATGTATTGATAGTACGCTGCTAATTATGAAAAACCGTCTCAAGTACCAAATAGAAGTAGTTAAAAGCTATGGTGATTTGCCTTTAGTCAAGTGTTACTCGGGTCAGTTGAGCCAGGTATTTATGAATATCATCAGCAATGCGATCGACGCTTTGGAAGAGGTAAAAGAAGAAAAAGATTTTGTGCCGGCGATTACTATTGAAACCGAGGTAATAGACAGTTCTGACGGAGACTGCGTTAATTCGGAATTAATTCAAAATTATGTTATGGGCGATCGACAAAATGCCAAACAGCTATCATCCGCCAGCCAAAACGGCGGCTTTAGCCCCGAAGCAGCCGAAAAAAATCAAAATAACGCTTGGATAGCCATCAGAATTGCCGATAACGGGCCGGGAATTCCGCCAGAAATTCAACGGCGGATTTTTGAGACATTTTTCACCACTAAACCTGCGGGGAAAGGTACCGGTTTGGGGTTGGCAATTACCCATCAAATTGTTACGGAAAAGCATAAAGGTAAGTTAAATTTGCATTCTACGCCCGGTACAGGTACTGAATTTGAAATTTTGTTGCCATTGATTTGAAGGAATAAGTCATATCAAATCTGTTAGCATCGACCTTATTCATATATCTCTTCTCGACCTCTGCGTGAATCAGGGTCAATCAATTGTCATCTGCGGCAGAAAAATTCTCTTTTTTAAACCGCAGATGAGGGCAGATAAACACAGATTAACGCAGATGAATTAGATCTATTCGGGTTGCAGCATTGGTGATTGTTGACTGTTGACTCATGACTAATGACTCTTTTTAAGCTAAGCTCTTAGCTGCACTGGCATTACCAAGAATGTAGCATTGACTCCGCCTAAAGGCTGAAAAATTACAGGCGCTAGAGCACCGTTTAATTGCAGTTGAATTTCTGGGGATTGAGCAGTTTTCAAAATGTCAATTAAGTATTTCACGTTGAAAGCAATATCTATGCTATCTCCCGAAATCTGTGCGGGCATTGACTCTTTGCCACAGCCGACATCTTTAGCATCTACAGACAAAGTAATTTCCTGATTCTCCTCGTCGATGCTGCATTTGAGAATATTGTTTTTTTGGTCGGCAAAAACGGCTATTCTTTCTACTGCTGCTAAGAACGATCGCCTTTCTAAGGTAATTTGCCGCTCAAAAGACGGCGGAATCAACTGCCGATATGCGGGATATTGCCCTTCCAAAGTGCGGGTGGTCAGCCGCTGATCTGCCCATTCAAACACTACTTGACCGTGTTCAAAATGCAAGGTGACAGGTTCAGTCCACTGCCGCATCACCAGCATTCTTTCTACTTCGCGCAATGCTTTAGCGGGGACTGTCACCTCAAATTCTTCTTGGGTTTCTTCGCCTTCAGGTTTTTCATTGGCAGTTTGAACTACTGCCAATCTGTGACCGTCTGTAGCTGCAAATTCCAGGCAATCTTGCAATACCTTTAAATGCACGCCTGCAAGTACCTGTTTTGCCTCGTCGGGGCTAGTAGCAAATAAAGTTCCTTTGAGTCCTTCTATCAAGGCTTCCGGTGGCAATTTGAGGATTGTTCCGCCTTCTATTGCAGGCAATTCTGGGAATTCTTCCGGGCCCATGCCTCTAACTTGGTAGCTGCCAGAACTGCAAGTGAGATATGCTACGGTGTCCCCCGCTTCGTCTTCTAAAGTAATCTCTCCATCTGGGAGTCTCGAAACAATATCGTTGAGTAATTTAGCGGGTATGGTAAAACTGCCGCCGCCTGTTACTTCTGCTGCGAAGCTGGTGCGAATGCCCAAACTGAGATCGAAAGCTGTCAAGCTAACCCGCTGATTTTCCTCATCCGCTACTAAGAGCACGTTGGCTAGTACCGGATGTGTCGGGCGGGAGGGAACGGCCCGACTTACCAACGAGAGGTTGGCGTTGAGGTCACTTTGGGTGCAAACCAATTTCATGGTAGGAAGGTTAATTAACCGGATTTGAAACAGAAACAAATCGTATCACAGAAAGCCGGCGGGTCGGTTTTTCTGTGTGTAGGGGTTAAGTATGTGGCGCTTATTGCCGGTTTCTACGCAAAATTTTGCCTGTAAAAACGAGAAATCTTCGTAGAAATCGGGTTTCTGAGGTCAGCCCGCGTCGCGAACTATGTGTGTAGGGTGTGTAGGGATCACCAGTTTTTTTTAATTTATTGAATTATTTTTGTATTGATCGCCCTGTGGAACCTGTGGAAAAAAAAGCTAACTGCTTGCTGGGAAAGACTTGTAGGTAATAAATACTTGTGGAAAACTTGTGGAAAAGCTGTTGCGGTCGATCGCCCGCCCATTTTTGTGCCAAAACTGTTTTGGGCGATCGAGTAAAGTTTTCCACAAACAAAGGGCAACTTTTCCACAGGTTTTTCCACAGGCAAGATTGTCTATTATGGGGCATTGGGAATTGGGAATGGGAATTGTTGACTGTTGACTGTTGACTGTTGACGGCGTTGAGTGATGACAACTGACAAATGCCAACCGACAAATGTCAACCGACAAATGTCAACCGACAAATGTCAACCCACAACTGCCAACTGACAACTGACTTCAAATTAACTTTTGCGGCTGACAGCGTTAATTCGATCGCTCAACTGACGCAAAGTTTGGGCCAAATTCGGGTCAGTGTTCCGTAACTGAGCAATTTTGTCGCAACTGTAAAGCACAGTCGTGTGATCTTTGCCACCGAACACTTCTCCAACTTTAGGCAAACTCAAACCAGTATGCTGCCGAATTAAATACATCCCTATTTGACGTGCGAGACTAATTTCTCGCCGACGGGAAATACCTTTCAAATCTTCAACAGAAACATCAAACTCCTCAGCCACAACTGCAATTACTGCATCTGGCGTTGCCTCTACACTTTCAGTTTGCGGATTCAAAACCGGGGCGATATTTTCCACAGTCATCGGCAAACCAGTAATTGAAAGATATGCTACCGCCCGAATCAAAGCACCTTCTAATTCCCGCACGTTGGAAGTGTAACTAGAAGCAATGTATTCAATCACATCTCGCGGCAACCGCATATTTTCATACTCGGCTTTTTTCTGCAAAATTGCCATCCTAGTTTCCAAGTCTGGCAATTGAATGTCGGCAATTAATCCCATGGAAAATCGGGAACACAAACGCTCTTGCAGGCGGGGGATTTGCTGCGGCGGGCGATCGGAAGCTAAAACTACTTGATTCCCGGCTTCGTGCAAAGTATTAAAAGTGTGAAAAAATTCTTCTTGAGTGTATTCTTTACCTTCAATAAATTGGATGTCATCTATTAATAAAACATCGGCTGCCCGATAATGGTCGCGGAAAGTTTGCATACTGTCTTTGCGAATGGCGGCGATTAAATCGTTAGTAAATTTCTCAGTAGAAACGTAAAAAATCTTGGCGTTGGGGTCAATTTCCAAGCGATAATGACCGATCGCCTGCATCAAATGAGTTTTGCCCAAACCAACGCCACCGCACAAAAATAGGGGATTGAATTCTCGGCCCGGAGACTCGGCTACGGCGAGGGAGGCTGCGTGGGCCATGCGGTTGTTGGAACCGACGACAAAGCGGGAAAATAAGTATTTGGGGTTTAAATTGGCGGGTTTGGGGGGGTGAAGCGAGTGGTTTTCGGGGACATCGGCGGCGATGGAGGAGGGCCAAATCATGGCTGATTCACTGCTGCCCCCTGTTTCGTTTCCCCCGGCAATTGTCAAGTAAATGTCTACGGGATAGCCGAGAATTTCTGCGACTGCATCGGCAAGGATGTCTCTGTAATATTTTTGCAACCAATTGCGAGCAAAGGGGTTGGGGGCGCTGACGATCAAACAGTTATTTTCGAGTTGTTCGGCGCGGGCAGTTTTGATCCACGTCTCAAAGCTAGGTCTGCTCAGTTGTACCTGGAGACGTTCAAGTATCTGATTCCACAGACTTTCGAGGGGAATTTCCATCGCTCACCTCTGCCGATCGGCATTCAAGAGATTAAGTTTATAGTCTAGAGAGTTTAGTCGTCAGATGCTAAAGTTTAAGGGAGTCTGCCGTAGCACGGGCGAGGGCGGGACGCCATCGCCCAAAAATTTTGCGGCTCTGCAGCCCAAACCAGGTATCGGGGAGCTGTTCAGCAAATATTTAGATTTGGCAGGAAAGCCTTAAAACATGGCCATGAAGAGTTCTACTGGCAAATTTTGGAAGCAACCGGCAATTTACATATTGCTGCTGGTAACGGGAGCCGGGGCCGCCATGTTGGGCGATCGTCTGACGGTTTCTCAATTTGGTGCAAATTCTGGCGATTCGCGACAAAGGGCGCTGGAACCCAAATTGCAACTGCCTCGTAATACAAAGGATCAAGCTAGCAAAGTCTTGCCGCCGGCTTCGTTGTCGGGCGACGGGACTAATGTGAATTTTATTGTGGCTGCGGTGGCAAAAGTTGGCCCGGCAGTGGTTCGGATCGATGCTTCGCGGCGGGTGAAACCGGGAAATAGAGGGCTGTCGCCGGAAGATTTTTTTGGCATAGAACCGAATTCGGGCGGCCGGGGCGGGATCGAACGGGGCACTGGTTCGGGTTTTGTCATCGGTGCCGACGGCTTGATTCTCACTAACGCTCACGTTGTAGAGGGAGCCGATACGGTAAATGTAACTCTCAAGGACGGCCGCAGCTTTCAGGGGCGGGTGTTGGGGGCGGATAAGGTGACGGATGTGGCTGTGGTGAAGATTGAGGCGAATAATGTGCCTGTGGTGGCGATCGGCAATTCGGATAAGCTGTTGCCTGGGGAATGGGCGATCGCGATCGGCAATCCTTTGGGTTTGGACAATTCGGTAACTGCGGGGATTATTAGCGCTACGGGGCGATCGAGCTCTGATGTGGGCGTACCCGACAAGCGGATCGGTTTTATTCAAACAGACGCTGCAATTAATCCGGGGAATTCCGGTGGCCCGCTGCTGAATGCTTCGGGCCAAGTTATTGGCATGAATACGGCGATTATTCAAGGTGCTCAAGGATTGGGGTTTGCGATTCCCATTCAGGCAGCCCAACAGGTGGCGAAGGAACTGATTACGACGGGGAAAGTCGAACACGCTTATTTAGGCATTGAAATGGCGACGCTGAATCCAGAGGTTAAGCAGCAAATTAACAGCAATGCTACCAGCAGCCTGCGAGTTGCAGTCGATCGGGGTGTGGCTATTGTTAGCGTTGTTCCTAATTCTCCCGCAGCAGCAGCAGGTTTGCGTGCTGGAGATGTGATTCAAAAAATTAACAATCAGCCGATTATTCAATCGGAAGCTGTTCAGGAGTTCGTGCAAAATGCGAAGGTTGGCGGTCTGTTGCAAATGGAAATCAACCGCAATGGGCAAATAGTTAATTTGACTGTTAAACCGGGGAGTTTGCCGGTTCAAAAAGTTGGATAAGAAGGAAGAAGGAAGAAGGAAGAAGGAGGAAGGAGGAAGAAGGAAGGAGGAAGAAGGAAGAAGAAAATGGTAATTTGTCAGTAGTTAACGACTAACCAATAACGACTAACCAATAACTATGGCAGAACTCTTACAAATCTCACAATTAGGAAATCCCGTACTGCGCCGCCCGTCGCAAGTTGTCGAGAATATTAAGGACGATCGCATTCAAGAGTTGATTGACAGCTTAATCTGTACAGTACAGCAGGCAAACGGAGTGGGGATTGCTGCCCCTCAAGCGGCTCAGTCCGATCGCCTGTTCATCGTCGCATCGCGCCCCAACCTGCGCTATCCCCAAGCACCCAAGATGGAGCCCACAGCGATGATTAATCCCCGGATTGTGGCTGCATCAACAGAGACAGTCAAAGACTGGGAAGGCTGTTTGAGCATTCCGGGGATTCGGGGATTGGTGCCCAGAAGTAGGGCGATCGAGATAGAATACACCAGTAGAGACGGCAAACTCCACCGACAAGAATTGACAGACTTTGTGGCCCGAATTTTTCAACACGAACACGACCATTTAGATGGAATCGTGTTTTTAGACAGAGTGGAAAATACCCACGAACTAATCACAGAGGACGAGTACCAAAAGCAAATTGTCAACTTACTATAACACTTGATATAATTGCTAGTAGTAACGCCAGTGATGTTGTGAATAGGAGGGCGAATGTCTATCAATTTGGAAAAAGGCGGGAGAATCAATCTCTCTAAAGAAGCACCAGGGCTAAAAAATGCCGGGATTGGTTTGGGATGGGATACCAATATTACAGACACAGGCGCAGCATTTGACTTAGATGCTTCCGTGTTTATGTTGGGGGCTACTGGCAAAATTCCCGGCGAAAAATACTTTGTTTTCTACAACAACAAGGAGTCGCCGGACACTTCTGTAATACATCTGGGAGATAGCCGAACCGGAGAAGGATTTGGCGATGATGAAACCGTTACAGTCGATTTAACCAAAGTCGATCCGGCAGTGCAAGAAATTGTGTTTGTGGTGACTATCCACGAAGCAGAATCGAGAAGGCAGAACTTTGGTCAAGTGCGGAATGCTTTTATTAGGATTTACGACACTACTACTAACACAGAGGTAACTAAGTACGATTTGGACGAGGATTTTTCTAGGGAGACAGCGGTAGAGTTTGGCAGGCTTTACAAGAAAGACGGTGAGTGGAGGTTCCAAGCTGTAGGACAAGGCTACAATTCCGGCTTGCAAAGCTTTGTAGATAAGTATGCCGCATAAAAGGTCGATCGCTCCTAGCTAAATAAATCGAGGGGAAATTCGGAAGCAGGAATGTTTCCCTCGATTTTCAGCAATCAGACTCATGAGGTGACAAACCAGATGGGAATTCAATTAAAGAAGGGCGAAAGATTTAATCTTTCTAAAACATCTCCCAGTTTAACAAAAGTTGCGATCGCCCTGGGTTGGGAAATAGCAACTCAACTAAATTTATCGAACTCAAACCCGCAAAGCTGCGATATCGATGCCTCGGTTTTTGCGTTAGGTTCGGACGGCAAAATCCCCGATGAAAGATACTTTGTATTTTACAATAACTCGCAGTCGCCGGACGGATCGATCGCCCATTCGGGAGATAATCAAACTGGTCAAACTCAAGGGGATGACGAGACAATTTATGTAGACTTAGAAAAAGTAACGGCTGCTGTTGAGGAAATGGTTTTTGTGGTCACGATTCACGACGCACAAGCTAAACATCAAAATTTCAGCCAAATCAGAAATGCTTTTATCCGATTGTACGATCGCGAAACCGACAGCGAACTAGCCCGGTATGATTTAACAGAAGGTTTTTCTGAAGAAACAGCAGTCGAGTTCGGACGGTTGTATAAAAAAGATGCAGCTTGGAGATTTCAGGCCGTAGGACAAGGATATAAAGCAGGGTTGCAGAGTTTTGTTGACAAATATCATTCTGAGATTCAACAGCAAGAAAAAACCGCAAAAATTACAGTAGAACTGCCTAAATTACCAGTTATTGAAGATAGCCAAAAAAGTCAGAAAGCTATAGCATTAGACAAAAAGCTTGAGGAGAAAGCGCCGCACATTTTCAATCTCGCGAAGAAAGCCGATATTTCGCTAAAAAAGGCAAATCTCACAAATCACGATGCTCAAGTAGCGCTTTGCCTCGATATTTCTGCTTCTATGTCTTCCCTATACCGTTCAGGAAAAATTCAGCGTTTGGCAGAGAAGATTTTGGCTTTGGGATGTCGGTTTGATGACAACGGATCGATCGACATATTTCTGTTTGGAGTCAACCCCCACAATCCCGGTGAAATGTCGATCGACAATTTCTCAAACTTCATCCACCATATACTGCAACAGTATCCTTTAGAAGGAGGTACTTACTACGGTAAAGTGATGAAGGAAATTAGAAAGTTCTATTTTCCTGATGGTCGCGGTAGCAGGCGCTACGCAGCTATGAAAGCCGATCGACCTGTCTACGTGATGTTTGTAACTGATGGAGAAACTGCGGACGAGTCGGAAAGCAAGCAGCAGCTACAATGGTCGTCCTATGAGCCGATATTTTGGCAGTTTATGGCGATCGGCAAGTCGCAGAAAGATGTCAAAAGTAAGGGATTCCAAGGGTGGTTAGCAAGATCCGTAGCCAGCGATTTTAGCTTTTTAGAACAGCTTGACGAAATGGGCGCTCGCTACCTAGACAACGCCGATTTCTTTAGTTTAGAAGACCCGGAACATATTGCCGATGAGGAATTATACGATTTGTTGACCGCCGAATATCCGCATTGGGTAAAATCAGCACGAATCAAAAATCTCTTACCATAGAAACAGCTTTTGCCGGCAAACAAAATGCTAGCTTAGGGCAATCATTCAACTTCACAATAAACCTTACACAATCACAAAAATATGGCTATCAACTTGACAAAAGGACAATCGATCGTTCTCAGCAAAAGCGAATACGACTTGTCCAGACTGACAATGGGTTTAGGCTGGGATGTTGCACAAGCTAAAAAAGGTCTTTTCGGCCGCAGCAGCGGTGCAAATTTTGACTTAGATTCCTACGCTATGCTGCTGGGAGAAAATGGCAAAATAAAGAACTACAAAGAGGATGTAATTTATTACTCTCATTTGGAGTCAAAGGACAAAACAGTTGTTCACTCAGGCGACAATCTCACGGGGGCTGGAGATGGAGACGACGAACAAATAGTGGTGAAACTGAGTTCTTTGCCAGCAGAATATCACAAAATTATTTTGGGCGTAAATATTTACGATGGGAAAGAGAGAAAACAGCATTTTGGCTTGGTACAAAATGCTTTCGTGAGGGCTGTAGATGCCGCCGGGAAAGAAATCGCTCGCTATCGCTTGTCTAATGACCCATCTTATGAAGGAAAATTAAATATGTTGATGGGAGAAGTCTATCGAGAAGGCGGCGAGTGGAAGTTTAAGGCTTTGGGAAATCCTTTGGCTGAAGATATGAACGGTGTTGTCGGTTCGTTTATGCGATGATATGAAAAATGTTTTTTTAACCGCAGATAAACGCAGATAAACGCAGATAAACGCAGATGTAATTTCATCTGCGTTTATCTGTGTTAATCCGCCGACATCTGCGGTTAAAAAAGCTAATCCAATCAATCTTTGACCGGCCGCATTGTCGGAAACATTACCGCATCGCGGATGCTTTGAGTATTAGTTAAAAGCATCACCAATCTGTCTACGCCGATGCCCATTCCGGCACAGTTAGGCATCCCCAAAGATAGCGCTTGAATAAAATCTTCATCCATTGGATGCGCTTCATCATCGCCCGCATTTTTCTGTGCTAACTGTTCCTCAAACCGCTTTCTTTGCTCTTTCGGATCGTTCAATTCTGAGAAGCCGTTCGAGTATTCTGTACCGTTGATAAATAGCTCGAAACGTTCTACAAATCCCGGCTTGCTGCGATGTCCTTTGGCTAAGGGGCTGACTTCAACAGGATAGTCGATGATGAATGTAGGTTGAATTAGTTTGGGAACAACTAATTTGTCAAAAACTGCATACAGCACGTAGCCTAAACTCTGTTGTTCTAACTTAGACAGGTGCAGTTCGAGTTTGCTTGCAGATTCGATCGCACTTTCCAAGTCCAAACTGTCAAAATCCAGCCCAAACTCGTCTCTGACAGCTTCTACCATCGTTTTTACTTGCCAGTGTTTGCCGCTGAAACCCGGATATTTTTCGCTGTAGTCGAACTTGCGTTCTAAACTAATCGTTTCCCCCTGATTTTCAATTTCTTTGACATCCCCAAATACAGCAGCCGCTGCGAAACACATCACGTCTTCTACAACTGTTAAAATGTCGAAAACATCAGCATAAGCTTGGTAAACTTCTAAAGAGGTAAACTCAGGATTGTGGGTGCTGTCAATGCCCTCATTTCTAAATGCTTTCCCTAGTTCAAATACTCGCTCGAAACCGCCGCAAATTGCTCTTTTTAAGAATAATTCGGGAGCCACTCGCAAATACAAATCCACATCCAAAGCATTGTGGTGAGTGATGAAGGGCTTAGCAGCAGCACCGCCGTAAATAGCTTGCAGTGTTGGGGTTTCTATTTCGTAAAAATTGGCTTGCCAGAGATAGGAACGGATGCTTTGAACGATGCGGCTGCGAAGCATAAAACGGTTGAGCGCATCTTGGTTGCTTGCCAAATCCATTTCGCGGTGACGGCGGCAAACTTCGGGGTCGTTAATTCCGTAATAAGAATCGGGAAATTGAATGGTAGCTTTTGATAAAAGCTTTAATTCCCTCACTAAAATAGAAAGTTCTCCCCTGGGAGTGCGGCAGCCGATACCTTCGACGCCGACAAAATCGCCGACATCGAGCAATTTTTTAATTTGTTCAAAGCTCAAACCGACTTCGCCGGTGACGATTGCTTTCTCGATTTTGAGTTGAATTTTGTCTGTGGCGTCTTTTAAATCGATGAAACCAATTTTGCCGCTGTCTCGCTTGGAAGTGATGCGGCCAGCTAATCGCAGGGAAATTTCTTCGGGGTCAGTTTCTCCGTTTTGGAGTTCTTTTCCCGGCTGACTAAATATTTCGCGAACTTGTTGGGCTGTGTGCGATCGCGCGTAGGATTCACTGGGATACGGTTCTATGCCTTGCGATCGCAGTTCGTCTACTTTTTGACTGCGGACTTCGGCTTCACTGAGAGTCATTAGTTATTGCCTGATTAAAATTACAAATATCTGACATCTTGCACTATTCTGGCGATCGTGCGATCGGGCATTGCTCAAAGCAACGCCCTACAAGAAAATTCACTCTTTGTGGAACAGGCATCTTGCCTGTTCGTGACAAAGCTGCAAGATGTCAGAAACACCAAACTCTATCATAACTGGGCGGCTTTGAGAGGCAATTGGCCAAATAAATAAGTTACATCCTCTCGTAGCCCGATCGCACATAGCCGCACTCGCCCCAGAAATATCTCCGATAAAAATTTACAATCAACTGCACAAAGCGACCGAAACATTAAAAAATTAAGTTGTCTGTCGATCGCAACAGGTGAGATGATATGTAGTGCAGCCTCACGGCAGTTCCATAGAAACTGAACAGCAGAAATGCGAGCGATCGAACTCGGCTCATCGCACCTCTGTCAGAATCGACCACACACACTCTCTCTTAACGTATAAAAACCAGAATTATGGCTGTTGCAACCCAATCACTCGAAGAACTCTGCATCAACTCTATCCGCTTTTTGGCCATCGATGCGGTAGAAAAAGCAAAATCAGGACACCCGGGACTGCCGATGGGCGCTGCCCCTATGGCCTTTGTGCTGTGGGATCGGTTCATGCGGTTCAACCCCAAAAACCCCAAGTGGTTTAATCGCGATCGCTTCGTCCTCTCCGCCGGCCACGGCTGTATGCTACAGTACGCCCTCATGTACTTGACCGGCTACGATAGCGTCACCCTCGACGACATCAAGCAATTTCGTCAGTGGGAATCCAAAACCCCCGGACACCCCGAAAACTTCGTCACCGAAGGCGTAGAAGTTACCACCGGCCCCCTGGGACAAGGAATTGCTAATGCCGTCGGTTTAGCAATGGCAGAAGCTCACCTCGCTGCTAAGTTTAACAAGCCCGACCACAAAATTGTTGACCACTACACCTATGTCATCATGGGTGACGGCTGCCACATGGAAGGCGTTTCTGGCGAAGCTTGTTCTTTGGCCGGACACCTCGGACTCGGCAAATTAATTGCCTTGTACGATGACAATCACATTTCTATTGAAGGCGACACCAGCTTGGCCTTTACTGAAGATGTGGGCAAGCGTTTTGAAGCTTACAACTGGCACGTTATTACAGTAGACAATACCGCTCTAGACGAAGATACTAACCTAGAAGCAGTTCACAAAGCTATTGAAGAAGCCAAAAAAGTCACGGACAAACCGTCCATGATTAAAGTCCGTACCATCATTGGTTACGGTTCTCCAAACAAGCGCAATTCTTACAGTGCTCACGGCGCTGCTTTGGGTAGCGATGAAGTGCAAGCAACTCGCGATTTCTTGAAGTGGGAACACGCACCGTTTGAGATTCCTGATGATGCTTTGTCACACTTCCGCAAAGCAGTCGAACGTGGCGCTCAATCTGAGCAAGAATGGCAGAAAGCTTTTGATGCTTATAAAGCAGCATATCCTGCAGAAGCTGCCGAATACGAGCGCACGGTTGCCGGCAAACTTCCCGAAGGTTGGGATAAAGTTTTGCCGACATACAAGGCAGAAGATAAGGCCGATTCGACTCGGAATCATTCTGGAAAATGTTTGAATGCTTTGGCAAGTGTGTTACCTGAACTGATCGGCGGTTCCGCTGACTTGGCATCTTCTAACATGACTTTGCTCAAGGGTGAAAAAGACTTCCAAAAAGGTCAGTACGAAGGACGTAACCTGCGCTTTGGTGTGCGGGAACACGGCATGGGTGCGATCGCCAACGGTATGCTGTTGCACGGCGGTTTAATTCCTTACTGCGCCACTTTCTTGGTATTTGCTGACTATATGCGGGGAGCAATTCGCCTCTCTGCACTCTCGGAAGCTGGAGTTATTTATGTAATGACTCACGACTCCGTAGCCTTGGGCGAAGACGGCCCCACTCACCAACCCGTGGAAACCATCGCTTCTCTGCGAGTAATTCCCGATTTGTTGGTAATGCGCCCTGCAGATGGTAATGAAACATCCGGCGCTTACAAAGTGGCAGTTGAAAGCCGCACCCGCCCAACTTTAATGGCTTTGTCGCGCCAAAACTTGCCTAACTTGGCTGGAAGCTCGATCGAAGGAACAGCCAAAGGCGCTTACATTTTGTCCGACGACGGTGGCACTCCCGACATCATTTTAATCGGCACCGGTGGCGAAACCTACCTCTGCGTTGATGCCGCTGAAAAATTGCGCGCTGCAGGCAATAAAGTGCGCGTAGTTTCGATGCCATGCTGGGAATTGTTCGACTTACAAGATGCCGCTTACCGCGAATCTGTACTGCCGAAAGCTGTTACTAAGCGGTTGGCAGTTGAAGCAGGTTCTAGCTTCGGCTGGGGACGTTATTTGGGTTCTGAAGGCGATAGCCTCAGTATTGACAGATTCGGCGCTTCTGCACCGGGTCCCGTTGCTTTAGAAAAGTTTGGCTACACCGTTGATAATGTGGTAGCTAAGGCTCAGGCGCTGTTGGGTTAATACCAGCAGCATAATTTTTGGTGGGGCGGGCTTCGAGCTCGCCCCATTTTTTATAGCAGAAGGAAGTTCGGCAACGGATTCTGTAACGGATGTAACAGATGTAACGGATGGATGGAAGAAGGCTTTAGTTATTGAGAAGATAAGGAAGAAGGAAGGAAAAGCTAAAATCCTAAAATCTAAAATCGGCATATAGGGTGTCACTTCGTCATACCTCACATCTTGCACCATTGTCAGGAACAGGCAAGATGCCTGTTCCACAAGAGATGAATTTTCTTGTGGAACAGGCATCTTGCCTGTTCATAAAAGGATTGAGAATAGTGCAAGATATGAGTTATACCCAACCTAGAGCTCGCTACAGCTCGCGAATCATTGAGAATTGCTATATTAAGACTTACGGAAGAAAAACCAGTTTCTACGACAATATTCGGTTTGGCAACGAGGCATCTAACCAGAAACCTGGTTTTTAGCCCCCGGTGCGTTCAAGACTGTATCTTTCAAAAATTTGAGATAGGTTATAAGTCATTGAGTTAAATCACCAATTACCAATTCCCGCTTACCAATTACGAATTACCAATTACTAATTCTCGATTACCCATTCCATTTATGATGATTTGGAATTTTTTAAATCAGTTGTTATTCACCGGGAATTATATTCCTCAAGGCTACTGTTACCTTTGGCAGCGAGAGCTAGTCGCGCTCCATATAGTTTCAGACTCTATAATTGCCCTGGCATACTATTCAATACCGCTATCCCTAATTTATTTTATCGGTCAGCGAAAAGACTTGCCATTTCGCAACATTTTTTGGCTCTTTGCAGCCTTTATTATCTCCTGTGGCACTACTCATATAATGGAAGTTTGGACGCTTTGGCATCCTGTTTATTGGGTTTCTGGCATTCTAAAAATTATTACCGCCGCGATTTCTGGTTACACCGCTTTTGCATTAATTCCTTTCGTTCCCCAAGCATTAACTCTCCTGAGTCCAACTCAATTAGGGATGATCGATTCAATACTGCAAAAAGAAATAATTGAACGCCGAGAAACGGAAGCTCGCTATCAAACTTTAACTGAAGCTTCCCCGGTGGGAATATTTTATGCAGATGCAGGAGGAGACTGCTTGTATGTCAACGAACGCTGGTGTCAAATTTCGGGAATAACCTGTGATGAGGCTTTGGGCAAAGGGTGGTTGCAAGGCATTCATCCAGACGACCGCGATCGGGTTTTTTCTGAATGGTATAGCGCCGCGCAGGAGAAATTGCCCTTTAAATCTGAGTACCGCTTTCAAGGTATTAATCACCCTCAAATCAGTTGGGTATTCGGTCAATCTGTCGGTCAAATCGGAGAAAATGGCGATGTTAAAAGTTATGTGTGTACTATTACTGATATTACAGAACGCAAGCAGGTAGAAGAGGAAAATCGACGGCTCAATGAAACTCTGGAGCATCGAGTTGCTGAGCGCACTGCTCAAATCGAAATTTCTAACCACCAATTGCAAAAAGAAATAGCTTACCGCGAAAAAATTGCTCTTACTTTGTTGGAATTGACGCAACTGCAAAATGCAATTCTTAATAGCGCTAACTACACAATTATTTCTACAGAGCCCGACGGTACAATTAAAACATTTAATCGGGCGGCAGAGAAACTTTTAGGTTATTCGCTAGAAGAAGTGGTGGGGAAAGTCACGCTAGCAATAATTCACGACCCTCTGGAGATAGCTAAAAGAGCTGAAGTTCTTTCTCATGAATTGGGAGTAAAAATAGAGCGGGGAATTGAAGTATTTTTTGCTTTGCCGTGCCGGGAAATCGCTGACGAAAATGAATGGACTTACATTCGCAAAGATGGTTCGCGGTTTCCGGTACTGTTGTCGGTGACTGCCTTATTTGATAGTAGCGGGAATATTAACGGTTTTTTGGGTATCGGTCAGGATATTAGCGATCGCAAACAAGCTGAAAAAGAGCTGCGCGACCTCACGAATGCCATGCAAAATGCGGTGGAAGGCATTTCGCGGCTGGATATTGAGGGACGCTACGTGAAGGTTAACCGAGCTTACGCTCATAAATGCGGTTACGAACCGGAACAAATGCTTGGCATGGAATGGCAGCTCACCGTACATCCGGGCGATGTTGAGATGATGCTCTCAGCTTATCAGGAAATGGTCATTTCTGGCAAAGTAGAAGTAGAAGCTAGAGGGGTCCGCAAAAATGGCTCGTTTTTTTACAAGCAAGTAACAATGGTAAAAGCTTGGGACGAACAAGGAATATTTAACGGCAACCACTGTTTTATGAAAGATATCACCGAGCGCAAACTAACTGAAACAGCTTTGCAGGAAAGTGAATTCAAGTACAGACAAATAGTTGAATTGGCAGAAGAAGGCATTTGGGTAATTGATAGTAATGGTCTCACGACTTACGTGAACCACGCAATGGCGCGAATGCTCGGCTATAATGAATTAGAAATGTTCGGGCGCTCGCTTTTTGATTTCATGGACAAAGCGGAAGAACCACAAGCTATTGATAATGTCGAGCGACGCAAGCAAGGTATTCGTGAACAACACGAATTTAAATTTAAAAGCAAGGATGGAAAAGATATTTGGACTGATATGTCTACCAGTCCAGTCATGGACTCCCAGGGTAATCTGCTGTCTTGTTGCGCCTTGGTTTACAATATTACAAGCCGCAAAGAAGCAGAGCAGCAAATGCTGCAACTTACAGAAGATTTGAAGCGTTCCAACGAGGAATTAGAACAATTTGCTTATGTGGCTTCCCACGATTTGCAAGAACCGCTCCGAGCCGTTACCAGTTACACTCAATTGCTTGCCCAGCGCTATCAAGGAAATTTGGACGCTCGCGCAGATAAGTATATTCATTATATTGTCGATGGCGCCACCAGAATGCAGCAGTTAATTAACGATTTGTTGGCGTATTCGCGCCTGGGAACGAGGGGTCAGGAGTTTGAGCAGGCGGACTGCAACGCTGTGGTTAAGCAAACTATGTGCAATTTGCAAATTGCGATCGCCGAAACAAAAGCTGTAATTACCTGCGACGCGATGCCAACCGTGATGGCGGATGAATTTCAACTGGTGCAATTATTCCAAAATTTGGTCGCCAACAGCATCAAATTTTGTCGCCAAGATATCCCGTTGATTCATATCGCTGCCCGTAGGCAAGAGAGCGAATGGGTGTTCAGTGTCCGCGATAACGGCATTGGGATTGATCCGCAGTATGCCGATCGCATTTTTATCATTTTTGCGCGCCTACACTCCCGCCGCCAATATTCCGGTACTGGCATAGGTTTGGCGATGTGCAAGCGCATTGTTGAACGCCACGGCGGTCGGATCTGGGTGGAATCTCAGGAGGGAAAAGGAGCGACTTTTTACTTCACTATTCCTATAATTAGTACCTGAAGCCTCAAAATTCAATTTTGTTTTTATACTCAAAGGGATACGCCGGTTATGAGCGATCGAAGCACTGTTAGACCTATAGAGATTCTGCTGATTGAGGATTCTCCCAGCGATGCCGATTTGGCAATAGAAGTCCTCAGTCAGGGTAAAATATTGAATAACTTGCATTTTGTGGAGGATGGAGTCGAAGCAATCAAGTTTTTGCGCCGAAAAGAACCTTATCTCAGGGTACCTCGTCCCGATTTGATTTTGCTCGATTTGCATCTGCCGAAAAAAAGCGGTATTGAAGTGCTAGAAGAAATTAAAACTGACCCAAAGTTAAAATTAATTCCTGTAGTAATTCTCAGCACTTCAGCAGCGCCCGAAGATATTTTTAAGTCATACTCCCTCCACGCCAACTGTTACATAACAAAACCTGTAGACTTCGTTGAATTTACTAAAGTAGTCAGGTTAATTGAGGAATTCTGGCTGGCAGTCGTCAAACTTCCTCTAAATTAAACGAACAGATGCTTTGCTTATGAATGCTCTAAAAATTTTTAACCTATGGAAATTCTGCTGGTGGATGATTTGCTCAGCGAGGCTTAATGGGGTTTATAAAAGCTGGCGCCCAGTCAATTTTTAACAACTTGCAAATAGTAGAAAATATGGTACAAGCAAGAGTTTATTGAATAAAGCAGGCTTTTCGGTTCGCCTTCTCGGTCTAATTTAATTATGCTTAACTTGATTTTGCCTAAAAAAAGGGTTAAAAATATTGATATAAATCAACTCAACACTCAAGTTAAAAATGATTCCGGTGGTAATTATGACAAGCGAATTTCTTGATGGTACAACCCCCCAGATTTATCCGTGGAATCAATCCAAAATCTCAAATCTAAAATCCTCAAGCCCCCCAATTTATCCGTGGGGTCAATCCAAAATCTCAAATCTAAAATCTAAAATAAAATGACAACCTCAGCAGCCGATCAAGAGATGCTCAAGTCTTATGCCCTGTCAGCCCGGTGCTACATCACTAAGCCTATCGATTTTAGTCAAGTTCCTAAGCTGGTGAGATGGATTGAGGATTGGTGGCTGGTGGTGGTGACAGTTCCCAAATAATAATTTTCAAGTTGAAAATGGTAAGGGAAAGGAAAAAAGTTTAACCTAAGATTGGTAGAGTAAAATTTTTATAGTCAAAAACGTCTAAGCTATGTGGATTAAGATTCTGTTAGTAGAAGACAATCCTGCTGATGCTGATTTGCTTGCAGAACTGTTAGAAGTATCTGTCGGCGTCGAGTGGGAACTGGTGTCTGTTGAGTTCCTGCATGAAGCGATCGCACAACTGTGTAAACAACCCTTTGATGTCGTTTTGCTCGACCTTTCTTTGCCCGACAGCCGCGGTTTGGAAACGCTAACTCGCCTGCGAGAAGTTGCTCCTGATGTGCCAATGGTGGTAATGACAGGCTTGGATGATGAGGCGATCGCCCTCGAATCAGTTCGCTTGGGAGCTCAAGACTATATTGTTAAAGGTCAAATTACTACTCAATTATTAGTGCGGACGATCCGCTATGCGATCGAACGTTCTCAAACATTTCAAATGCTGCGGGAAAGCGAGCGCCGCTTTCGGGCAATTTTTGACTCGTCGTTTCAGCTAACCAAGCTGCTGACTCCCGAAGGAATTGTGCTGGAAGTCAACGAGACAGCCCTCGATTTTGCCGGATTGCGATCGGAGGGTATTGTGGGCCGCCCGATTTGGGAAATGGCGATTTGGACCCAGTCGCCACAGGTTGCCGAACAATTGCAATGCGCGATCGGCAAAGCAAGTCGCGGCGAGTTTTTCCGCAGCGAAATCGACTTGTTAGGCAAAAGTGGTCAAATCATGACAGTTGATTTCTCACTGAAACCTGTTAAAAATGAGACAGGAAAAATTTTGCTGCTGATAGCGGAAGCCCGTGACATTAGCGATCGCAAACGAGCAGAAGCGGAAATTCTCAAAGCCCTCGCACGAGAAAAGGAACTTTCAGAACTGCGAGCTAAATTTGTCACAATGGTTTCCCACGAGTTCCGCACACCTTTGACAACCATCCAATTTTCCGCTGGATTGCTGCAAGATTACAGTTCTCAGTGGACCCAAGATAAAAAATCTACTCATTTTGTGCGGATTCAATTAGCAATTAAACGCATGACAGAGTTATTAGAAGATATCCTCGTAATTGGCAAAATCGAAGCCAATACCTTGCAGTTTCAACCGATTTCCTTAAACCTTGAAAAATTTTGCCGTCAACTGGTAGAAGAGCAGCAGCTCAACGACAGCAACCAACACCCGATCGCCTTTCAATATGAAGGTGGCAACTGCGAGGCTCAAATGGATGAAAAACTGTTGCAGCAAATTTTGGGAAATGTCCTCTCAAATGCCATCAAATATTCCCCCGTAGGCAGTCCAGTTTCTTTGCATCTCAACTGTCAAAACAACGAAGCTGTCTTCCAAGTTCAAGACCAGGGCATCGGCATTCCCCAAGCCGATCGAGAGCGAATATTAGAAACTTTTTACCGCTCTCCAAATGTCGGCACTATTTCGGGAACAGGGCTCGGTTTAGCAATTGTGAAGAGGGCTGTGGAACTGCACGGCGGTCAACTTGCGATCGAGAGTCAAGAAGGAAAAGGCACAACTTTCACTATTACCTTGCCTTTAATTTGCACTCCCCGTCAATAATAACAAATGAATTATCAACTATAGATATCCGTAGTTTAACGATTAATTAAGTCCCTAACAAACAAACTTATCAAGTATCTGAACCCAGATTTTTCCCACAAACTACTAACTAAAAGGAGCTATCACCATGGCTAAGATTTTGGTAATAGAAGACGAAGAAGCAATTAGAGAGAATATTTTAGAGTTGCTGGAAGCCGAGAATTTTGAAGGAATAGGAGCGATTAACGGCAAAGTCGGCATCAAATTGGCGATCGAACAAATCCCTGATTTAATTTTGTGCGACATGATGATGCCGGAAGTAGACGGTCACGGCGTCCTCAAAGCTTTGCGTTCGGAACCCTTGACTGCCACAATTCCGTTTATTTTCCTCACAGCAAAAGCCGATAAAGTTGACATTCGCACGGGCATGGAACTGGGAGCTGACGATTACATTACTAAGCCATGTACGCCGCAAGAACTGCTAAAAGCCATTGCTATTAGACTTGAAAAACAAAAAACAATTAGCCGACAATCTCAAAAGACGCTAGACGAATTACGCACTAATATTAGTATGTCGCTGCCCCACGAATTGCGGACTCCTTTGAATGCAATTCTGGGTTTCTCTGAGCTAATCTTGTCAGAATATCAGGTCTTAGAGGAAGCAGATATCTTAGAGATGATTGGTCAAATTCAAACTTCTGGTCATCGCTTGTATCGACTCATTCAGAACTTTTTGCTGTATGCAGAACTGGAGATAGCAGCTACAAATCCCGAACTGTTAAAGGAGATGCGAAACAGCGAATTTAGCTGTGTAAAATCTTTGCTGAGTCAAAAAGCGCGCCAGCAAGCAAAACACGCGAATAGAACAGACGATTTACAATTAAACTTGCAAGATTCGTCGGTTGCTATTGATTCTGTCAGACTTGCAAAAATTGTTGAAGAACTATTGGACAATGCCTTCAAATTTTCTTTAGAAGGAACGCCTGTTTTATTAAGCACTTTCGTCGAAAATCAGACTTTTCTTCTGTCTGTCAAAGACCAAGGCCGTGGCATGACTACAGATCAGATTGCACAGCTAGAAGCTTACAGGCAGTTCGATCGCAAACTTTACCAACAAGCAGGTTTGGGATTGGGCCTGGCGATTGTTCAACGCCTTGTAGAATTGCACGGAGGAGAATTTAAAATAGAAAGTTTGCCGCAGCAAGAAACCATAGTTTCCGTTTCCCTGCCTGTCTAAACAATGATTATACCAGTTTCCAAAAAGAATACAACTGTAGGCAAACTCCCAACCCTTATGGCATAAGTCATTCCCTATTCTCAAATCTAGGTAGTGGCCAAGAAGTAATGATGGTAAGATAGTAGCCTTGATAAGTTTTTTGTGAACTATGCCGAATTGTCCCGTT